>NZ_JBNPON010000004.1:0-118719 GCF_050315195.1 Clostridium sp. SGI.024
GGGGGATTTATATTGAAGAAATTAATATTTATTTTAACTACTTTCTTTATATTACTTATTCCTATAAATATTTCAGCTGCTCCAAAGTCCTATAGCATAGAAAATCTTAATGTAAATGCTGAAATCAAAGAAAATGGAGATTTATATGTAGATGAATTATTTACCTATAAATTTAGTGGGGATTTTAATGGAGTATATGTAGATTTAAATTTAAAAAGCTCAGAAGGATATGAAATTTCTGAAGTAAGTATTCTTGACTTAACAGGTGAAATTCCTTTACAAAGAAAAGAAGATAAATCTAACAACAGCTTTGAAGTCATAGAATCTAGGGATAAAATACAAGTAAAAATTTATTCTAAAAGCTTTAATGAAGAAAAAAAATTTAACCTTCGATTTACTGTGAAAAATGTATCTGAAAAATACCAAGATTACTCTTCTTTATATTGGAGCTTTTATACAGCATCAGAAGAATATCCTGTTAAAAATGTTAATTTAAATTTAAAGCTTGCAAATTCTAATTTCAATAAAGAAGATTTATACTATACTGTTTTTGGTGATGGAAACTTTAATGCTGAAACTAGAGAAAATAACATCTCTATAACAGGTAGTAACTTAACTTCTGACTTAGGAATTAAATTAAGATTTCAACAGGATTATTTAAAAATAACTCCAATTGAAAGTACTTATGATGAATCTAAATTTGAGAAATATAATTTTAATCCTTTTTATTTAATTTTTCCAGCATCATTAATCACGATAATCGGTTTAGTTTTTTATCTTGTTCATAGACGTAATAAAAAATTATTTAATGAGGCTCTACAAGAATACCGTTCACAATATCTATTTACAAATGAGGAAATTCTACTTTATCCTCCATCTAAAGAAAGCCCAACTATAGTTGCATATATTTTTAATAAGGATGCTATATCATGGTCCATTGTACCATCAACATTGTTATATCTAGCTAATAAAGGAGTATATAAATTACGCAATTCTATAGATGAAAAAAGTGACCTTGAGAATATAGTATTTACAAGAGTTAAAGATTGCAATGATAGTTATTATCCTCATTTAAAAATATTAATTAATTGGTTTAAAAGATATGAAAATGAAAATAATGAATTTAATCTTCTTTCAATAAAAAAGTTAGTAGAAAGAAGCTCAAAGAAAGCAAAGAAATTTAATAATTCTTATTGGGATTTTATTAATCAAATAAGAATAGATTGCGGAAAGCTAAATTTATTTATTACCATTAGAGATAAGGAAGTATTAAATAACAATACTTACCAAGAATATTTAAAATGGAATGCCTATAAAAAGTATTTATTATCTTTAATAGAAAATAAGGATATATTTAATATTAAAGAATCTATAATATATTCAGCTGCTTTAGGTATTAATTATCAAGATTTTGATATTGAACCTACGGAAAATAATATTAATAAAAATAATCTTTCTTACTATTATTTTACTAATATGTTCTTATTTGATGAAATTCATTCCTCTACAGAAAAAACTATAAATAACAGTAATAATAGTAATGATAGTTTCAATAATTTCTCATCTGGAAGTAGTTTTACAGGTGGTGGTGGAGGCGGTTCTGGAGCCTTTTAATAAAGGAGTTGTTTTAAGCAACTCCTTTATTAATTTTAACCCCTGAAGCAATACATTAATTATTATACTAAATCAGATATTTGTAATCTAATTACTTTTCTTAATTCATCTAAGCTTAATTCTACTTGATACCCGATTTTCCCTGCACTAAAAATTAATGTATCAAGTTCTTCAACTGAAGAATCTATAGTTGTTTTAAAGATTTTTTTCATTCCAATTGGTGAGCAACCACCATGAATATACCCTGTAAGAGCTAATAAATCTTTAGATTTTATCATTTCAATAGATTTTTCTTCAACGCTTTTAGCTGCTTTTTTCAAATCTAACTCTTTTTCTACAGGTATCATAAAAACATAATAATTTTTTGATTTTCCTACTGTTACCAGTGTCTTAAATACCTGATTAGGATCTTGTCCTAATACTCTTGCAACTTCCACTCCACTTATGGCATCAGTATCTACATAACAATACTTATTATATTTTATTTTCTTTTTATCTAAAATTCGCATTACATTTGTTTTTTCATCCATATAATCGCCCTCCAAACAACATAATTATAACACTAAAAAATTTTTTCTATTTATAAGAATATCAAACAAATAGTAATTATTACAATATGTTTGAGCAATTTATATAAGATTACTCTTAATTATAGATGCTACAATATTTATAAAAAATGAGCTGCTTAAACAGCTCATATTAACTATGAATTAACTATTTCCCCGCCATTTATATGTATAGTTTCACCAGTAATAAAACTAGCCCCTTCACTAGCTAGAAAAACATATGCTTCTGCTATTTCTACTGGTTGAGCAGCTCTCTTCATTGGATTATTTTGTCCAAACATAGAAACTTGATATTCATCAAAGGATGATGGAATAAGAGGAGTCCAAACTGGTCCTGGTGCAACTGCATTTACTCTAATTCCTTTAGAGACTAAATTTAATGCTAATGAACGAGTAAATGATGTTAATGCTCCCTTGGTCATAGAATAATCTATTAATTTTTCATTTCCTTTGTAAGCTGTAATAGAAGTTGTATTTATTATACAGTCACCATATGTTAAATATTTAAGTGCTTCTTTAGTGATAAAGAAAGCTCCAAATACATTAGTTTTAAATGTCTTTTCAAATTGCTTAGTAGTAATATCTTCTAAATTATTACAAGTATGTTGTTCAGCTGAATTATTAACTATAA
Source organism: Clostridium sp. SGI.024 (assembly GCF_050315195.1). NCBI lineage: Bacteria > Bacillati > Bacillota > Clostridia > Eubacteriales > Clostridiaceae > Clostridium > Clostridium sp. SGI.024. The sequence continues at coordinate 2,812 of NZ_JBNPON010000004.1, forward strand.
TATTTATTTTGTTAAATTTAGTTTTAATATTATTTATAGCCATTATACAAAATTCCTCATTACCTATATCACCACTTAATAAAATACACTCTCCACCTAAGGATTCTATTTCTTCTTTTGTAATTTCTGCATCCTTATGCTCATTTAAATAGATAATGGCTATTTTAGCTCCTTCTTTAGCATATGCAATTGCAACTGCTCTTCCTATTCCGCTATCTCCTCCAGTAATTACTGCAACTTTATCCTTAAGCTTACCTTTAATTTCATTATTAGTCTTGTATATAGGTCTTGGATTCATATTTTCTTCTATTCCAGGTTGTACATTTTGCTTTTGTGGTGGAAATTTTTTAGGAAAGCTATTATTCATTTTTATCCTCCTTTAAATTATATTCCTCTCCTAGTCTACTTTCTTTTACATTTTCTAAATAATTTGTTTTATTTACTATGTTTTCTTCAAATCTTTTTACTGCAATCTTAGTAAAATTACCAACATTAATTAAGTCAATTAAATTATTATCCATTTGCATCCTCCTATCTCTGTATATATTGTTATATTATTTAGAACATTTTATACTTTATTAGAATTTTAAATATTCATATTTTTATTGTCCAATGATATAATATTTATTATAAATTTTTCTAGAGGTGGAATCATATGCATTTAAATGAAATAAAAAAAGCAAGACAAAACATAAAAGATATTATTATTGAAACTCCATTAATACATAGTACTATTTTTTCTTCAATTAATGATTGTTCAGTTTATATGAAATGTGAGAACTTGCAAGTAACTGGTGCTTACAAAATAAGAGGTGCTCTAAATAAAATTAGATCTTTAAGTGATTATGAGAAATCTAAAGGTGTAGTTTGTTCTTCTGCTGGTAATCACGCTCAAGGAGTAGCTTATGCAGCAAATCTTCTCGGTGTCCCTTCAACTATAGTTATGCCAAAGAATACACCTTATTTAAAAGTTCAATCAACTGAAATTTTTGGTGGAAATGTAATATTAAATGGTTCATGCTATGATGATGCTTATTTAAAAGCAAAATCTATTGAATCTGAAAATGACTCTATTTTTATACATCCTTTTAATGATCTAAATGTTATTTATGGTCAAGGTACCATAGCTTTAGAAATATTTGAAGATCTTAAGGATGTAGATGTAATAATTTGCCCTATTGGTGGAGGTGGATTAATAAGTGGAATTTCTTTAGCTGCGAAAGAAATAAATCCAAAAATAAAAATAATTGGTGTACAAGCTGAAGGAGCAAATGCAATGGAACAAAGCTATAAAGCTGGAAAAATAATGTCCTTATCCTCTGTAAATACCATAGCTGATGGTATAGCAGTTAAGTGCCCAGGAGAATTAACTTATAGCTTAATAAAAGAATACGTGGATGAAATTGTAACCGTATCTGATAAAGAAATTTCAGAAGCATTTTTAATCTTATGTGAAAAACATAAGTTACTAGCTGAAGCATCAGGTGTAGCTTCATTAGCTGCTTTGAAGAAATTAAATTTATCTAGGAAAAAAGTTGTATCAATTATTAGTGGTGGTAATATTGATATGTTAACAATCTCTTCTTTAATAAGTGATGGATTAGTTGAGAGAGGAAGACTATTTTGTTTTTCTGTAGAACTTCCTGATATTCCTGGACAGCTTCAAGAAATATCAAAAATATTATCAGAATTAAATGCAAATGTTGTGAAATTAGAACATAATCAATTTAAAGCTTCTAATAGACTTAAAAATGTATTATTAGAAGTTACTGTTGAAACTAATGGAATAGAACATATAGAATTAATAAAATCTAAATTATATAATAATGGTTTTAAAATTGTTCAAATGTATTAGGGAGCTGTTTTTAAACAGCTCCCTAATACTATTTTAATTTTTTTCTCTTTTTATTCATTGTTTTATATAATTTTGCATTTTGAATAATATCCATGAAATCATCAGCCATTTCAACTAAAATCATACTTTTAGCTTTGCCTTTTTTTAGTGACCTATTTACTTTTCTCATTAGTTTATTTTTCATAACTACTTCCTCCTAAGGTTGTACTTCGATATTATTTTACCCTTAAGAGTATATTTTATGATTTAAACTATATTGCATATTATGGAATTTATAAAATCTTCTTTTTTAGATTCCAAATATTCTCCATAATAATCATCACTATTTTCAATTTCATTTCCTATTTTATTAAGCAGAAAGGCATTAACATCCTTATAGTATCTTAAATTAATTTCTTCCTTAATACTTCTGAATTCTTCTAATCCACCATTTTTTCTATACTTTCTTATTAATGAATCTAAATATGTATTATATTCTTTAATTTTATAAGTTATTTTTTCTATATATATTTTTTTGTTTTTTATATAGTTTTTCTCATAGTCTAATTTTATCTTAAGCAATTCATTTACTGAATATTCATTATCCATTATTTCAAAGATAACTTTTTCGCCTTGAAAAGAACTATTTAAAATATAGTTAGCTAAATCTCCATTATTCTTAAATTCCTTTAATAAAGATTTTCCTCCAACTATTTCAATGGCTTTTTTTAGCTGCTTAATTTTTTCTTCTATTACTTTATTGTCTATAGTTAGCATGATTTTCTCCTTAAAATAATATTAAATATATATTTCGTTAATATTATATATCCTAAGAAGTATATTGTCTATTTCTTATATAAGATTTATACAATTTACATCTAAACTATAAGTAACATCCTTACGTTCAACTATAACTTTTATTTTATTTCTTATTTCTTCATCCTTCATAACCTTATCTAAAAGTTCTTTAGTAGGATTTATTGCATAAGGTATTCCTACAGATTTAAACATTGTTATATCTCCTGATGTATCACCATAAGCATAACTTTTACTTAAATCAATATTATATTTTTCTTCAAATTCTTTTATAGCAGATAATTTACTTTCATGATCCCACATAGGAATAACTTCTCCACTATACTTATTATTTTCATCTAATTTATATATAGTTCCTTTATAGTCATCCATATTATATTTTTTAGACATTTCTCTAACTAATTCACTAGGTGAACCAGAAATAGCTATTACAATATGGCCTTGCTCTTGATGCCACTTAATTCTTTCTCTACTAAAAGTATAAACTCTATCTCCTTTTTGTTCTATAACCTTTTTAGCTATATAGTCTATATGAAATTTATCAATTCCTTTTATAGCTTCAGTATATATATCTACCATTTTAAGTAGATACGTATCATAATCTCCTTGCCTCTTATCCCACTTCAAATAAGCAGGTCTTACTTCCTTATACCATTTATTTTCGCTTACTAATTCATATTTTATGATCTTCTTAAAAACTTCGGTAATTAATCCTTCTCTATATATTGTTCCATCGATATCAAAAAATGCTGCAATTTTTTTCATTAAAACCCCTCCATTTCTATTTTTATATTCTATTATATATCATTTTTATTAAATTTCCATAATTATTGGTATAATTGTTGGTCTTCTTTTGGTTTTATCGTATATAAATCTTTCTAAAGCTTTCTTTATATTAGTTTTAATTATATACCATTCAAGTATTTTTTCATCTAAACAATTTTGCAGTTCTTCAGTTGCTATTTCTCTAAGCTCGTTTATTAGTTCTTCTGATTCCTTTACATAAACAAAACCTCTAGTAATTATATCTGGGCCTGCTATTATAGTATAAGTTTCCTTCTCTATAGTAACAACTATATTAACTAATCCATCTTGAGCCAAATGCTTTCTATCTCTTAATACTAAAGTTCCTACATCTCCTACCCCTAGTCCATCTACTAATATTGTGCCTGAGGGAACTTTTCCTACTATTTTTGCATCTTTATTACCAATTTGTAAGACTTCACCTCTTTCTAATATAAATATATTTTTATTATCCATTCCAAGTGTAATTGCTAAATCTTTATGATGTTTTAAATGCCTATATTCTCCATGTACAGGCATAAAATACTTTGGCTTTATTAATCTATGCATTAATTTAAGTTCTTCTTTATATGCATGACCTGAAACATGCACCTCTTCTAAATCTTCATAGATAACTTCTGCACCCTTTTTAAATAATTCATTAATAACTTTAGTAATAAGCTTATCATTACCTGGTATTGGTGAAGCTGAGATTACAAACAAATCATCAGTTTTTATTTTTATCTTCTTATGATTTCCATATGCAATTCTAGCTAAAGCTGCCATAGGCTCTCCTTGACTTCCTGTAGTTATAATAGTTATATTTTCATTATTATAATTGTTTATATCATCTATTTCAATAATCATATCATTTGGTATATGCAAATATCCAAGGTCTAAAGCAAGCTTAGATATACTTTCCATACTTCTTCCTGAAAACGCTATTCTCCTATTATTTTCTAATGAGGAATTAACAATTTGTTGCATTCTATGAATATTAGAAGCAAAAGTGGCTATTATTATTCTTCCTTTAGCTCCCCTGAAAATCCTATTAAAAGTATTTCCAATTGATTTTTCTGACATTGTATATCCATTTCTCTCAACATTTGTACTGTCAGCCATAAGAAGTAATACTCCTTCTCTTCCTATGGTAGAAATTCTATCTAAATCTATAACTTTATCATCAATAGGGGTTAAATCTATTTTAAAGTCTCCAGTATGAAATATAATCCCCATTGGAGTTATTATTGATAAACAACATGATTCTGCGATACTATGTGTACTTTGAATAAACTCAATACTTATGTTTTCAAAATACACTTTTACTCCTGGATCTACAGTTATAAGTTCAGTAGTTTCAACTAAATTATGTTCTTTGAGCTTTGTTTCTATTATTGCTAAAGCTAGCTTACTACCGTATATAGGAACATTTAATTGTTTAAGTATATATGGTATTGCTCCTATATGATCTTCATGACCATGAGTTATAAAAAAACCTTTAACCTTATTTTTATTTTCTATTAAATAGGCTATATCTGGTATTATAAGATCTACCCCATACATTTCTTCATCTGGGAAGGCTATACCACAATCTATTACTATTATTTCATTTTCAACTTCAATTGCAGTTATATTTTTACCTATTTCACCTACGCCACCAAGTGGAATAACTTTAATTATACATTCTTTTTCCATAGAAAAACCTCCTATTCTCTTAAGAATAGTATTACCAAAAAAATTTAAAATAAATAATGTAAAAAATAATGAAGCCGTTATTAAAACAGCTTCATATAAATTAATTATTATAATATAAATTTTTACTTTGATATTCAGGATCACAAGTTATATCAATATCAAGTCTTCTAAAGGTTTGTTCATCGCTATTAGATATAATTGTAGTTGAATGTGCTTGGCAGCCTTTTAAGCATTGTAATTTATTTAAAGCAGCTTGTGCTGTTGGGTTAGTTGCAGCACAAATACTTAATGCTATTAATATTTCTTCGCAATTTAATATTGTGTTTTTTATTCCTAATGTATTAATTTTCAAATTTTGTATTGGCTCTAATATTACTGGAGATATCAAATGAATATCATCATTTATGTTTGCAAGATGCTTTATAGAATTTAAAATTACTGCAGCTGGAGCATCCATAATGTCTGACTCTCTTCCATTAATTATAGTTCCATCATCTAATTCTAATGATACCACTGGGTAAATATCATTTTTATTATGTTTAAGCTTTTTTTGTAAAGAATACTCTCTTGAATTAGTTACTACTTTTCTATCACTTTCTTTAAGATTTAATTCTTCCATTATAAGTCTTGCTCTATTTGCAGTATCCTTGTCTATGTAACCTTTTTTATATTCACAAATTGTTTTAAAGTATCTTCTTATAATTTCTTGTTTAGAAGCTTCTTTAACTATGTCATCATTTATAATCCCAAACCCAACTCTATTTACACCCATATCTGTTGGTGATTTATAAGTTGATTCTTTACCGGTTATTTTTTCTATTATTCTTTTTAGAACTGGAAAGCTTTCTATATCTCTATTGTAGTTAACAGCAACTTTATTGTAAGCATCAAAATGAAATGAATCTATCATATTTACATCCTTTAAGTCTACAGTAGCTGCTTCATAAGCTATATTAAGAGGATGCTTTAATGGAACATTCCATACAGGAAAGGTTTCAAATTTTGAGTATCCAGCAATGTTTCCTCTTTTATTTTCATGATATAACTGGCTTAAGCATGTTGCTAATTTACCACTACCAGGACCAGGTGCAGTAACTACAACTATTGGTTTAGAAGTTTCAATATATGGATTTTCTCCGTATCCTTTTTCACTAACTATTGTATCTACATCTGTAGGATAACCAGCAGTTGCTTTGTGCTTATAAACCTTAATTCCTCTTCTTTCTAACTTATTTATAAAAACAGTTGTAGCAGGTTGTCCATCATATCTTGTAATTACAACACTATTAACATCTAGTTCATAAGTTCTAAAATCATCTATTAATCTTAGTACTTCTAAATCATATGTAATTCCAAAATCACCTCTGATTTTATTCCTTTCTATATCTCCAGCATAAACACAAATAACAACTTCAACTTTTTCTTTTAATTTCTGAAGTAGTTTTATTTTAGCATTTTCATCAAAACCTGGTAAAACTCTTTTTGCATGTAAGTCATACATTAATTTTCCACCAAATTCTAAATATAATTTATCATAATTATTAACTCTTTCTAAAATATATTTAGATTGTTCTTCTAAATATTTTTTATGATCAAATCCTACCTTCATATTTTTCCTCTTTTCTATATTATTAACTTGCTTCATTAATTTATAATTATACCTTAAACAAAAGAATCTTTCTATATAAAAATAATAAGCATATATAATTATATACATATGCTTATAGGTAAAATCATTATCATTTTACCGGTTATATTACATTTAGGTCTTTTAGGTAAAATTATGTTTTTAGATCTAAGTATGTTTAAATATGGCTCAACTGATTCTAAAACTTTTTCATAATATTCTTCCTGAGATGATTTTCTAAGTAAGCTAATGCATTTATTATTGTCATCCTTAATCATCATTACCTTTCCAAATATTTTACAAGAACATTGGACAAAATCAAAAGTGTTATAACCATTATTAACAAAATTATTTTCATTAATTGATAAAACTATAGATGTATCAGAATTTTTTAAAACTAAATCAGTAGTACCATTCCTAGTAATCTTATTTTTTAAACCTTCTAAAAGCCTTGTAATAATTCCAAAATCTAAATTCTTAACCTTATCTTTTTCTAAATATGAATTTAAAAAATCTATACCATAACAATTTAAGCTTTCAATTAATGTGTCTATATATAACGGAATTGATACTTCTTGAATACATCCAGTTATTTCAATATAATCTCCAACTTTTATATTATGATCTTCTATAGATTTAAAATTTATAGCATTTATAACATTATTATTTTTATACATATTAGTTAATAAATCATTATGAAGAGTGAATACTGTAGTTATTTTCTTTATTTCTTGTTCATTTCTATCAAAATCTCTACCTTCTAGACCTAAGCTCCTTTCTGAGCCATCTTGAAAATGTTCTTCACATATATTATGTTTGCTTTTATATCCAGAAATTTTATCTTTTTGATTTTTGTAATCTAATCCATTAGAACTTCTATCACTTATTCTAGCATTTCCTCCTACTGTTCTATCTCTAATTCTTCTATATGTTCTTATATCAATATACCCATTTAATGCTACTGAGTTTAAATTTTTAATTAATAACTCATCCAAATAAACAAGTAAATCTAACATAAATTTCCTCCTAGGAATGCATGCTATACACATATTATATTAAATTTGTAAAAGTTTAATAACTACTTATTTATCTTTATTTTTATTAATAAGAATCTTCTCAAGTTCTTTAATTAATTCTTTATCACTTTCTTGTATTTCTAACAGACCTGAATTACTATCTTCTATTATATTTAATATAGTAATTTCATCTTCTAATTCTTTTATTTTTTTCTCTATTTCTATTTTATTTTTTTTTGATAATTCTAATGAATATACTTCTTCTTCACAAATAGCACAAGTACCATATAACTTATTATAAATTATCTTACCAATATTAAATTCTTTAGTTTCTTTTCTTCTTCTAATAATTATTGGTTGAATTTTTTTACACTTTTCACAAAAAGATTTACCATCAAGCATATTTTCACCTCTAATTCATTGTAACATATTATTTTTATATTTACTTAATTTTATCTATTATTAATATAAAAGGGGCTGTTACAACAACCCCCTTTATTACATTATTACCAACATCCACCTAGTAGCAATAACCATAATAATGGCCATCCACAACCACCACCGAATCCACAGCCGCCACCAAATCCACAACCGCCACCAAATCCACAACCTCCGCAGTTATTAAATCCACCGCACCCACAATTGTTAAATCCACCACATCCGCAATTATTGAATCTGCCACAGCCACAGCCAGAATTATTACTACAGCAGCATCTATTTCTTTTTGACATGTTTCTCAACTCCTACTCATTTGTTTACTATATAATATTCTTTTTGTTTCTTTTGGTTCTTTTTAAATTTTTATAATTTTATTATCATTTACGAGTATATTATTTAAGAATATTTTATTTAATTGTAAAAAAACTTAATATATGTTATTATATTTTTAAGGAGGTATTGCTATGGAAAAAAGGAATAGATTAGTTGCACCTAGAAATGTGGTAAATACTAAAATGTTGTATAGCTTTTATATACTTAAAGAGTTAGCAAAAGGAAATACTATTTTTGGAAATAAAGTTCTTGAAGAATTTAGAAATACATTCTCTACAACCTCGCTACCTTTTCCAGTATCTTCAAGTACAATCTATGAGACTTTGTATGATCTTGAAGTAAAAGGTTATGTTACAAGTACTTGGACTGGAGATGAATTTTTAAATAAAAGAAGCAAAAAAATTTATTCTATCACAGATAGTGGTATAGAATATTATAAAAACCATATAGCTGACTATATTAATAATTTAAATAAAACTAAAGCTACTTTAGATACAATGATCAATATGTTAAAATAATTTTTATATATTAATCATCTTTTCATAGCAACGTAAATATTATATTTTATATACTGTTTTCCAAGGAGGAGCTATGAAAGAACAAATTAAATATAATAAAAACACTCATTATGAAAATACTTGTCCATACTTTAGTTCAATTGAAAAATATTTAGATTTTTATTTACTAAAAGAAAATTATTTGATTCTTTGCTTTGAAGATATTAATTTAAATGACTATAAATTAGTTTCTGTTTTTTTCAAAAATATTAAGACACGCGAAATTCTTAAATGTGTTTCTAAAGTAGAAGATAATAATTTAATTATAGATTTAAGTAGTATAAACAATCTATGCACAAATTATGAATTTAGTATAGTGGTTATTTTAGATGATTATAACTGTTCTACTGCTATTTATCCAAAGTTAAGACTAAATGACAATAAAAAAAGTACAATTATATCGTCATCAGATACTTCTAATATACAGTGGTTTTTAAGAATATTAGATAATGGCAAATTAAGATTATCTACTATATATTTATTTTCTAATATAGAAGAAGCTAAAAATGAATTTATACTATAAAAGTGGTACATAGTCTCATGTACCACTTATTAGTAATATTTTGAATTTAATTGCCTTAAATAGCATTGTTCAGAACAATATATATTTAATTCTTCATCATTTATATATACTTGTCCATAAGTTATTTCCTTGTTGCAAACAAAGCAAATTAAAGGATAATCTTTTTCTTTTTCATCATTAGTAATTTCTTTATTTAGTTTATTAAAAACATCTTTTATTTTATGCATAAATCCACCTACCAACAATAATAACTATATTTATGTTATTATTGTTGTATTTATGTTATTATTTAATATAACTTATTTATTTGTGCTATTTTGACATACTGATTAATATTAGAATTTTCATTATAAAATAAAGGGAATTGCAAATTATAATTTCCCCATATTGCAACTGGATATTTATAAAAGTAAAATGTAATAAAAAACAGTTCTCTAGTACATAATTTTATAAACAATTTTATATATTTCACATCGTTAACCTTATAATAATTATCATTATTATTTGTCATTTCAATAATTTTATCAAACAATAAATTATCTTCTTTACATAAATTTTCTTTTATAAAACTTATACTATCATCATTTAATTTATTTTTATAAAAATCAATTATTAAGTGTCCTTCATTTATATCATAGAATTCTTCAAATGTTTTAATAAAACTATCTTCAAATTTTAGATTTTTATTTATAGGTGATAATTCAATATATTTATAATTATCGAAGCCTTCTAATATATTATTAAATTTAATATTTATAATGCTATCAAAATTACAATTATTAATAGGTTCTAAAAACATTTCAAATCTCCTTAGAATAATCCATTCCATTTATTAATTTGAACTCTAACTTCTTTCATAAGTTCATTTAAATTTTCACTTTCTAACTCAATTGATTCATTTAAAGTATTATTTTTAATAATTTGTTTATATCTAATTACTTTACTATGATCAATATTCCAAAGTTCATATATTCTACTTTTTTTAATCTCCATTAAACTCACCTTCATATTACTAAACTTTAATAACAGCCTTTAAGTTTCCATCCTTATCAACTGATGAAATTCCTATCTTATTCTTAATATTCTCACTATCTTTAAATAAATATGCATTATAGTGAAAAGTATTTTTTATCACATTTCTCACCTTATATAATATTAATATTTCATATTTATTAACTTTTAATGAAGAACCAATAATTTTATTCAAAAATACTATCCTATTATAAGATGAAACTTCTAATAAAACAACATATCTAATATTAGGCTTCTTGTTAACTTTATTAATTAAATCATGAATTATTAATATATCTTTAGTTAAATCTACTTCCCTTATGATTTCAACTTTTGTTGATAAAGAACTACTAGTATTTAAATCATATTCCTTCCAAGCTATTTCAATGCTTCCGCCTTCATTCCTATTGTTTGACACAAAGTATCCTAATAATTTACCTAATGTAATAAAATATCTATTTTCTTGATTTATTATATCTGTACTCTTGCTACCTAGGTTTAACCCTAAATTAACGTAATTTTTTATGAATCCATTGAATAATATCATTAAATCTATATCCATTAAATAGCCCCCTTAGATAATGTTTACATTTATATTTTAACATTTATTTAATAAATTTACTACTTTGTGATTACAGTATATAAAACTTTTCAAGAGTTCTTTTAACTCATACTGTAGATTTAGACCCTAATTCTGTATTAAATATTTTTTTATTTTTTATAAATTTATCATTATTTACGAGTATTTTATTTAAGAACTATTTAACTTTAAAAATAGACTAATTAGGAGAAATAAAAGAAAACTCAGACCTATTACTGTGATAATCTTAATTTTTAGAGTACATTAAGAAAACAACTTATTTTGAATATAAAATAAGAGCTATTTTTCTCAGATTTTTATATCCCATAGTGATAGCTCTTATTTTATATTTATATTTTCATTTTACATTATGCTATAACGCCTTAACTACTTATATTAATTTTTGATTAAATACATTATCTAAATTAACTTTACTTATTCTTTGTTTAATTTCTTCTTTATCTGTAGTATATAATCCTAGTTCATTCATTCGTTTAAAATATTCAGCACCGGCAAATGTATATCTATCTCTTCTTCCTTCTCTTGTTTCTGCTTTATCATTAGCATATGAAATAATATCTCCAATTGCAATTGATGATGGTAAAATTAATAATGGTATTCCCATTGCTAGTCTTACAGCATTATGACCTGCTAATGAACCGGTAACAATAGCTTCTGTATGTCCAACAAATAATCCTGATTTTTCACCTGCACAAAATAAATTATCTACTCCATTCACCTTTAAATCATTAGTTCTTGGAGCTACTGATAAATATCTTATAGAATTTCCCTTACTACCAGCATATGGATCTACGTATTTTGCATTTTCTAATCCCTTTATTTTTCTTAACTTTTTTAATGGATAATAAGTTGTCATTAGCTTAGCATGTCCAGTATCTAAAAGTATTATATTTTCTGCAAATTCTTTTAAAGCATATTGTTGACATACTTTAGAGCTAAGCTTATCATAATTGATGTCTTCCTTAGGAACTTCTAAAATAACACAACCTGTTCTATCTAACTCTTCAACAATTTCCTTTGACAAGCTTTCTTTAGCTAACTTACATGAACCTGAAATTGCTCCTAATGTATCCTGATCTCTTTCCCCTTGTATATCTGATACACCACATCTCTCACTTATACTAAGTCTTGGTCCAAATGCTGGACATCTTAAAATACACATTGAGCATCCATTTCCATATCTTAAACAATTTCCCATGGGTCCTGTTGTACCAGTTGTTTCAATAAATACATCACCCTCTTCATAACTTCCATCACTAAGATAAATCCCTTTAATCTTTTTATTTTCTACCTTAACATCAATAACTCTGCTTTCTATATGAATATTTATACCAATTTTATCTAAATACTTACTTACTTTACCTTCAATTAAATTAACATCATATAATGTTGCATGCTTATGCCCTGGAAATTCTATATCTTTATGTCTTGATGTATTATCAACAATATCAATTAAATCTCCAGCCCCAAGCTGTATTAACTCCTCGGAAGCTGTCCATCTTCCGTTATTCCTCATTATTCCTCCAACATTACCAAGACCTAATAATAAATCAGTTTTTTCATAAAGATGAACTTCTGCTCCTGTTTTTATTGCTGTAATTGCAGCTGCACATCCAGCCCATCCTCCACCAACTATAATAACCTTTATCATATAAATCTCCTCCCTTCAAATACTTTCCTTGGCTCAGTTTGTAATTTGCAAAATCTTTTTACTCTATGACCTGAAAATCTAGCAGTACAACTACCACATATTCCTTCTCCACAACACATCTTAATATTATTACAGCATGAAAGTTTTACATCTTTTCTATCTATATTATTTAAATAATCTATTAGTTTAACACTTAATATATCTGCACCTGCAATATGAATATATTCAACATTTTTTTCTAATAAAATATTTTTAATTATAACTTTAGCCTCATCACTAATTTCACCTTTGTATATTAAAGTTTCATTTATAACTTCAACATTATAATTTTTCAAATATTCTCTTACATAATTATCTTTATATGGTGACTTATCTATAATTAATGTTATTTTATTATTGTTTTGATGCAATTTTCTAATAACAGGAATCATTGGTGCCATTCCAATTCCCCTTGCTAATACTAATACATTATTATTTATTTGGCTTTTTAAATTGCTTAGCCCAAAGACCCCATTCCAATAAGGCCCTCTTATAGTAAGTATGCTACCAGCTTTTAGATTTAATAAGTTTTTAGTTTTTATTCCTCTTATTTCTATCATAATAGATATAATATTATTATCTATATCCGAATCTAATATAGAAATAGGTACATCAAAGTAAATATTATTTTCATCTGGTCTAATAAATATAAAGCTACCTGCTTTAACTAAATCTATTGCTAATTTATGAGGTACTTCAAACTTAATTAATAATAAATCCTTCTCACAAAGCTCTGTTTCTTTAACTAAACAGTTATAAGTTTTTCTACCTTCTTTAGCTTTAGACCCATTATTAATGAATTCGTGATATATACAAACCCCCTTCCAGTTTAAACAATCACAAAAACAACTACCCTGTAATTGCGAACAAATAATACATTCACCTGCTTCAGCTAACTTACATGGACAAAATTCTGTTCCAGAATCAATACATTCCACAATTTCCCTCATCACTTTTTTTCACTCCAACTATTTCTTATACAATATTAGATTATTTATTATAATTTATTTTGTTACAATGTTAAGTAAAAAAGTAGAGACCTCTGTCTCTACTTTTCACCAAGTATTATTTTTTCTAATTCTTCTTTGTTAATATTTATGTTACTTATTAAAGGAAACTTATTTTTTTCTTTACCTGTATCTTTCACAGATATTTTTCCTAGTATATTTCCTACTTCTATATCTAATATTGGCTTAAAAACTTCTACTTCTACAATATCACTTTCTTTATAACCATAACTTAGATCTTCTTCATTTATTATTTTTCCTAAACCTGCAAGTTTTTCTTCCTGTAATATTGTTTTATTATTTTTATTAATAAACTCATTACTTTTCACTACATAATTATATATTTTTTCAGTAACATTCCATCTATCTACACAGTTCAATACAACTATAATTATATTTTTTCCATTATGATTAATAGATGAAACCAAACATTTACCTGCACCACCTGTGTATCCAGTCTTTACACCATTGGCTTCAGGAATCTTATATAATATTTTATTAATATTTTGATAGTCTCTAGTAAAATTATATTTATCTTTATATATAACTTTTTCTCCTACACATTCCCTAAAAACACTATATTCCATTGCTTTTGATGTTAAAATAGCTAAATCATATGCTGATGAATAATGTTTAGAGCTATCTAATCCATGAGGAGATTCAAAATGAGAATCTATTATTCCTACATTTTTAGCAAAGTCATTCATAATATTAGAAAATCCTTCTATTGATCCTCCTATATCTTCTGCAATAGCTATAGCTGCATCATTACCTGATCTAAACATCAAACCGAATAGTAATTCCCTCATTGTTATTTCTTCACCAGCTGAATATCCTACTGTTGAGCCCCTAATAGATGAAGCATTCTTACTTATGATTACTTTTCTATCTAAATCACCATAATTAATTGCTATAAGAGCTGTTAAAATCTTAGTAGTACTAGCCATAGGTACTATTTCATAGGCATTTTGATTCCACAATACTTGATTACTTTCAGCATCTATTGCTATAGCATTTCTAGCAGAGACTTTTAATGGAATACTAATATTAACTTCATCTAAGGATATATCTATAGAATCTTCTTCAAGTATATCAATTGATTCATAGTCATTATCAATATTATCATCAGTCATAGCTTTAACTGAATATATATTACATGTAAATGTCAATAATACTAATAAAATAGTTATTAGAACATTTTTTATATTTTTCATATTATCACCTTCTATACTAACCATCTAAAAATAGTTTGTTCTAAAAGATAATTTTTAAACATAATTTTAAAATTTTCTTATTATATAAATTTTAAAAATTTCTTGAAAGGATTTAGTAATGAAATTATTTGCTATACTTATTATTATTTTTATACTATTATTTTTACCTTTACCTATTAAAATAAACTTAGAATACTTGAATAAGAATTTAATTATAAAACTATACAAATATACAGTCTTTTCTTCCAAAAATGGAGTTGAAAATAAGTATTTAAAAAAGTTTATAAAAAACGAAAAGAAAAGGAAAGATACTATAGAAAAATCAAAAAGAAAATATATAAAAAAACTTTCTTATAAGAAGTTATATAGAAATATTTCTACAAATAAATTAAAACCTAAAATTAAAATAAATGTATCACTTGTATATGGCATTGATGATGCAGCTTTTTCTGCAATATTATACGGACTTCTATGCAATATACCTACTTTACTTTATTTGCTATTAAATATTATTTTTAAGGTCAAGAAACTTTCACTTGATATTGAGCCTAAATTTAATAAAACTTTATTAACTTTTGGAATAACTAGTATATTTTACTTTAATATTGCCAATATTATATATATATTATTTTTATTATTTAAAAGTAAAGAAATTAAGGAGGTGGCTCCCAATCTAGGGAGAGATATATGACAAATGTGCATCCTGTTGAAAGCTTAATGAAAAGTACTATGGAAAACTTAAAAGAAATGATAGATGTCAATACTGTAATAGGTGATGCAGTAGAAACCAAAGACGGTAGCTATATAATTCCAATATCAAAAGTAACCTTTGGATTTGCTTCTGGTGGAAGTGAATTTGGAAATGTATGCATAGGTCCTGGGGATAATATGTCAAGTCATCCATTTGGAGGTGGGTCTGGTGCTGGAATTACTGTTAAGCCCGTAGCTTTTTTAGTTTTAAGAAAGGACGTTGTAAGGTTATTACCAGTAGAACAAAATAATACATATGATAGAATAGTAGATTCTATACCTCAAATAATAGATATTGTAAAAGGTTTTTTTAATGAGGATAAATGTAATAAAAATAAATTTGAAGAAGATCGCCCTATTAATAATTGTGATAATAGCGATTCTTCTTCAAGTAACTTGCATTAATTTATATAAGATATATTTTAGAATACTAAAATATATCTTATATCTCTTTTATAATTTCATGCATATTTTCTATAATATCATTTTCTTTATCATCATATAAATCTAATGAAGGCAATTCATTTAATTCTTTTAATCCAAATTGTCTTAAAAATTCATCAGTTGTTCCAAATAAAATTGGTCTTCCTGGAACTTCTAATCTACCTACCTCTTTTATTAAATCTTTTTCTAACAACCTCTGTAATGCACTTTCAGATTTTACTCCTCTTATTTCATCTATATCTACTCTTGTGATTGGTTGCTTATAAGCTATTATTGCTAAGCTTTCTAAAGAGGCTTGAGATAAAGATTGTCTCTTATTTTTTCTTAATAACTTTTGAATATAATCGCTATTTTCAGCCTTAGTTACTAATTGAAATTCTCCATTTATAGAAATTAATTTTATACCTCTTTTTTCTTCTTCATATTCGTTCTGCATTTCATCTAATATACATTTAACCATTTTAGTTGAAATTTCTAATGTGTTACTTAAATCTCTTATAGTTAATGGTTCTCCACTAACAAATAGAAGGGATTCAATTGAAGATTTTATCTTGGGTTTTGAAGATATTTCTTCAAACTCATATTGTGCTACATCTATATTATTCATTTCCTATTCTCCTTTCCATTAAGATATCATCAAAATTATTATCCTGGTATACCTTAACAATTCTAAGCTTTATTAGTTCTAACAATGCTAAGAAAGTTACAACTGCTTCTAGCTTACATTCACTTTCTCTTATTATATCTCTAAATTTAATTATTTTATTCTTGTTAAATTTTGTAATCAAGTCATTCATCTTATCTTCAACTTTATACTTATCAACATATATTTTTCTTTGAATTACATTTTCTTTATTTTGCTTCTTAAGATAATTATCGATTAATTTATTGTATATATTATATAACTCTAGTAGAGTTATATTCTTAAGTATATCTTCTTCCTTGATTCCTATATTTTTTTCTTCTATTATTTCAGGCTTTTTTGTATATATATCACCTGAGTTAATAAACTTATCCTTTAAGAATACTGCTGCTCCCTTTATCTTTTTATATTCTATAAGTCTATTCATAAGATTTTTTTCTAAATCTTCTTCACTTTCTTCATTATTTTTTATAACTGGTAAAAGCTTTTTAGATTTAATTTCAATCAAAGTTGCAGCTACAACTATAAATTCAGAAGTTATATCAAGATCTATTATCTTCATATCATCTAAATATTTTAAATACTGATTAGTTATCTTATATATTTCAATATTATATATATCCATTTCATTTTTCTTAATTAAATGTAACAATAAATCAAATGGTCCCTCGAAATTTGCTACTTTAATTCTTGGCATTTCCATATTACTCATCCGCCTTTAATATTCTATTTCCTTAGAATATAATATCAAGTTTATTTGTAAAGAACAACCTTTTTACAATAAGAAAAAGGGATCCCATATAGAATCCCTTTTATATTCCTTTTCTAAACATATTTTTCATATTAAATTTAAAGTTTTCAAAAATACCACCTATATTAACATCTCTATCAGAATATAAATCCACTTCTCCGATTTTATTTTCTCCAGAGTAAGCCTGACATTTTCCTATTATTTCTCCCTCTTTATATTCTTTTTTAATATCATTTATTACTATTTTTTTCTCTATTTCATTATTATCACCTTTTGGAATAATAGCAATTAAATCATCTTTTGCTTTGGCAGTAAAGAATTTGTCAGTATTTTTACTTAAATAGATATTTTCAACCTCTTCATCTTTTACTAATATCTTTTTACCTTCAAATTTAGAAAAGCCATAATTTAGTAACATTCCTGCATCTCTATTTCTTATTTTATAAGTCGGTGCTCCCATAATTACTGAAAGCATTCTCACTCCATTTCTAGTAGCCGTAGTAGAAATACAATACTTAGCTTCTGATGTATATCCAGTTTTTAAACCATCACAACCTTCAAAAAACCTTACTAGTTTATTGTGGTTAACTAATTCTATTGGAGATAATCTTCCTTCAGAAATTGTTTCCATATATGTACCTGTATATTTTAGTATGGTTGGATGTTTAAGAAGCTCTAAGGACATTATTGAAATATCTCTAGCTGTTGATAAATGTCCTTCCTTTGGTAGTCCGTTACAATTTTTAAAAGTCGTATTATTCATTCCAAGCTCTTGAGCTCTTTTGTTCATTAATTCTACAAATGCATCTTCTGTTCCACTCAAATACTCTGCTAAAGCAACTGCAGCATCATTACCTGATGCAATAGCAACTCCCTTTAATAATTCTTCGACTGTTCTAACTTCTCCAGTATCAAGAAGCATTGTGCTTCCACCCATTTTTTTTGCATTTTCACTACATGTTACTTTATCATTAAGAGTAATTTTATTACTGTCTACTGCCTCCATAGTCAATAGCATTGTCATTATTTTTGTTACAGATGCTGGAGCAAATTTTTCATCTGGATTTTTTTCATATAATATTTTAGCAGAAATAGGCTCGATTAATAATGCAGATTTAGCATCTACATTTATACCTTCTTCGGCAAAAGTTTCCGTACTCCATTCTTTATATGTTTCAACTTCATTTTTATTTGGCAAAGCTAAAGCATTAACTGGTACAAGATTTAAAATTAATAAACTTAAAGAAAGTAAAATCCTCTTTTTCATATTGTTTTTATTCATTTTATTTCCTCCTTTCAAGCTTATTATTACCAATAAAAATAAAAATATGATAAAAAGAATAAATCTTCTTATCATATTTTTATTTTTAACTTACAACATCATATATTAAAGGTATTCTTTTTTTACTTTTCTCACTAACAATTATGTTCTTTAAAATATTATTTTTAGCCTTTTCTATATTATCTTTATCATTACTATGAATATATGCTAGTATATCTCCAGCTTTTACTTCATCATCTCTCTTTTTATTGAGTACTATTCCTACAGCCAAATCTATTTCACTTTCTTTAGTTTCTCTACCAGCGCCTAATTCCATAGCAATTAATCCAAATGCTTCAGCATTAATCTTAGTAATTATACCGCTATTAACCGCTCTAACTTCTTCAATATATTTAGCCTTAGGTAATTTATCAGTATCATCTATAAATGATGGGTCTCCCCCTTGCGCCTTAACAAATTCCTTTAATTTTTCTATTCCTTTACCATTATTTATATTTTCTAATAATAAAGCTTTTCCTTCTTCAAAAGTCTTTGCTTTATTTCCACATATAAGCATATAACTTCCTAAAGTTAATGTTAATTCTAATAAATCCTTTGGTCCATTTCCTTTTAATAAGTCTATAGCTTCTTTTACTTCTAATGCATTCCCAATAGCATATCCTAAAGGTTGATCCATATCAGATATAACTCCTATGGTTTTTCTTCCAACTGATGTACCTATATCAACCATTTCCTTTGCAAGAGCTTTTGCATCTTCAGGAGTTTTCATAAATGCTCCATCTCCCACTTTTACATCTAAAACTATAGCATCAGCACCTGAAGCTATTTTTTTACTCATAATACTTGAAGCTATTAGCGACATGTTATCTACAGTTGCCGTAACATCTCTTAAGGCATATAACTTTTTATCAGCAGGTGCAATATTCCCTGTTTGTCCTGTTATTGCTATTCCAATTTTATTAGAATTATTAATAAATTCATCTTCTGTAAGCTCTACAGAAAAGCCATCAAAAGATTCTAATTTATCAATAGTTCCACCAGTATGTCCTAAGCCTCTTCCTGACATCTTTGATACTGGAACTCCTAATGATGCAACTAAAGGTGTAAGACATATACTAGTCTTATCCCCTACACCTCCTGTTGAATGTTTGTCAACCTTTACTCCATTGATTGAAGATAAATCTATTACATCCCCTGAATTAACCATAGCCATAGTTAAGTCAGCGGTTTCCTTTTTTGTCATCTTATTAAAAAATATTGCCATAAGTAGTGCAGATGCTTGATAATCAGGAATTTCTCCTTTTGTAAAACCTTGCACGAAAAAATCAATTTCTTCTTTAGTCAATTCTAAACCTTTTCTTTTTTTTAGTATTATGTCATACATTCTCATTAGATTATGTCCTCCTATTATCTAATTAGTTATTAAAAAAGCTTTTTCATAAATATAATTTTCTATATTAAAATATTATAAGATAGTCTTACTTATATCTGTAAAACTATCTTTACTTAACATAAAATAGTATTATTTTATTACAATATTCTAATACAGAAATATACCTTCTCTAATTATTAGCTTTTTATATTAAATCAAAGTTTGATTAAATTATTAAATTACTTATTTATTATATATCTCATCTCTTCTTTCTACAATAGCTACTTTTCTACTCTACTTTAAATACTCAATCTTAAATTTGAGAATAAAATTAAAATTTATTTAAATAACTACTGATAAATTTTTCTAATAAAATAAATATTACATGTCCATATTTAGGTTTTTAATAAAATATCATTAGAAACATTACTTTAAATATTAAAAATTACACTATAAATATACATATCTATACTTAATAAATACTTATTCAATAAATTTATAATATTATTATGCTCTTGGATGAGAGTTTTTATAAACTATATTTATTTTATCATTATTTATTATTTCATAATATGTGTCCATATAAGTTAAGACTTGATTGCCTAAAAGTTTTTGCACAGCCCTTACATTTGCACCATTTTGTAATAAATGAACAGCAAATGAATGTCTAAAAGTATTTAAATTTACATCCTTTTTTATTCCAGCCTTATGAGAATACTCTTTTACTATTCTCCAAACTCCTTGTCTTGTTAATTGATTTCCATTTAAATTAACAAATAGATTTTCTACTCCTTCACAGGCAACTCTATCTCTTATATTAAAATACTCTTTTAATGCTTCTACTGCACTTCTTCCTATTGGTATCAATCTTTCAAAGTGCTTATTATCTATACATTTCACAAAATTTAATTCTAAATTAACATCAAAAACTTTAATATTAATCATTTCAGAAACTTTCATTCCTGTTGCATACATAAGTTCTAGCAAAGCATTATCTCTTATACCCTTATTAGAATCCTTATCTACAATTCTAATTATTCTGTCTACTTCATCAATAGTCAAAATTTCAGGTAGCTTTCTTGTTGTTGAAGTATTTTTATAATAAATTTTAGGAATTTCTCTAACTACTTCTTGATCTTTTAAATAATTATAAAAGCTTCTTAAGCTTATCACTATTCTATTAATTGATCTTTCTGATTTCCCTTGACTAAGTAAATGTTGAATGTAACCTAGCACTGATACATTATCAGTTTCATCTATATTAATTTCCTTACTATTTAAATATTTAACATATAAATTAACATCAGTTACATAAGCATAAACAGTATTTTCACTTTTATGACTTTTTAATAAAGCTTCCTTATAATTATTAACAATTTCTTTCATAATAATCCCCTATCCTAATATATTATTTATTCGACAAAAATTTCTTAATCCCTTCTTTATTTTCATTGGCTTAAGTTAATTTATAAACATTCGTAACTACTAATCTTATTAATCCTGGACTTATATAGCACTCAATTAAAACTCCTACTATAAATAATATAAAAAAGAAGGATAATTTCATAAATAATTCACTATACATATTCTTATTAAACCTTGCTCCACCAAAAAACTTTTGTTTAATTTTAGCTGAGGATAATTCTAATGAAATTATACTTATCCCCACAAAAAAAGGTATATAAAGTAAATTTTGTGGTACAGTTGAAACTAATGCTATCCAAATACCTTTTCCTTCGAAAGTAGTTAATAAAAAACTAAAGGTGTATCCTAAAGTAAATCCCTTTATTAAATCAATAATTAAAATCAAAGGAGCCCCAAAAATTGTAAATCCAAGCGCTATTATAAGTACTACAGTTAATATGTTATTTTTAATTATACTAAGAAGTAATTCATGAGTTTTAATTTCTTGATTAGTAATACTTTTAACAAATCCTGTAAAATAATCAGATAAATCCTTCCCATCTACTCCATCCATATATTTTATGGTATATGCACCTAGTAATATTCCAACAAAGAAAAATGTTAATACCAATAAATAGAATATTTTATTTTCTTTAAAGTTAGAGTTCATTTTTTCAATCATATTCATAAATACTCCTCCTAATAAGTTGCTATAAAACATACTATGATAATTAATCCTTTATTATTCATAATTGAATATATGTAAATAAAAAAAGTATTTTAAATATAATTAAAAAGCTATGTTATACTGATTAAAAATCAATTTAACATAGCTTTTTATAATAAGTTTATAAATAAGTGAAAATACTTATTGTTTTTCCATCAATTATGTCACCTTTTTTTATCATTTCTCTTACTTTTTTGATATTCATTATTTTTACATTAGTAAATTCATCTTCATCTTCATTTTTCTCACCTAAAGTGAGATCAGTTGCTTTATATAAGTGTATTATTTCATCACAAAATCCTGGTGCCGTTGCAATACTTCCTAAATACTCTAGATTCTTTGCTATATATCCTGTTTCCTCTTGCAATTCTCTTCTTGCACATTCTATTGCTTCCTCATTTTTATTTAGTTTTCCAGCTGGAATTTCTAACATAGTTCTATTTAAAGCTAATCTAAATTGCTCAACTAAAATTATATTTTCTTCGTCTAAAAATGCAATTATTGCTGTTGCTCCTGGATGCTTAACCACATCTCTAGAAACACTATTTCCATCTGGCAATGTTACTTCTATATTTACTATATCTAAAAAACTTCCTTTGTATATTAATTTTTCATTTATTATTTTTTCTTGTAAATTCATATTCTTTTCCTTTCATCTATAATATATTATTTAAATTACTGTAATAATAAAATTCTATACTAAATATTATAATACATTTTCCTAATAACTGTAATTATTGTTTATAAATCTATATTGGTGTTAGTATAAAGTAGTGGACACATTAAGTCGAACTAAGTAAAATTATTTTTAGTTAAAAAAGGCTATGTCCATTATTGGTAAAAGCAAAAGAGATGATCAAGATTATAAGAACATGAAAGTTGATTTATATAAATCAGGAATGAGCTTAGCTGAGTAGCGAATATAGCATTAAAAAAACTTGATATTAAACTATGTGTACCGTTCTAGGCGTAACCAGAAGTACATATTATAAATCTAAAGCTAAAACTAAATCATTAAGAGAGCTAGAAAATGAGGAATTAAGTTTAGCTATTAAAAGAATATATAAAGAGCATAAAGGTCTATATATAGCTCCTAGAATTAATCATATATTGAAAAAAGAAAGCTTTAATGTCTCTTTAAAAAGAGTTCAAAGACGAATGACAGAACTCAACCTTTATGCAATAACTGTAAAAACATACAAACCTAATTCAAATAAAAAGGTATCAGAAGGATTAGAAAACGTTTTAAAAAGAGATTTTACAACTTCGGTAAAAGAATTATTCATTAATGTCTACCTCTATCTTTCTAATTAATCTTTTTTAATAATATATCTTTAGCTTCGACTAGTTGTTTAAATTTATCTTCATTACCAGTATTCATATCGGGATGATACTTTTTACTGAGTGCCTTATATCCTGCTATTATGATTTCATTCATCATATCTGTATATTCTGAATTTACTTCGTTATCTTTTTCCATATGTTTACGTTTCTCTTCATTAAACTCTATATCCCTAGCAACAAATACATCGAAATTATCTAATACCTTTTTTAAAATAAAGCTACGCTCTTTCTCAGCTGTTTTATCTTCTATCTTATAGAAAATATAATCAATAATATATTTTTCCAGACTCTCTTTACTATAAACTCTGCGTTTTATATCTATAAACATATAGTTTTTTATTTCACACATATACTCTTTTATATCATTTCTAATTAAGTAAATCTTATATTTAAGTTTGGGTATCTCATAATAAAATTCATGAATTTCTTCAAATTCTACTTTTAAGTTAATATCATCAGTTAGTGAACTCAACTTTTCTCTTTGTTTAAGTTTTAATTCTTTTTCCATTTTCTTGATTTTTTCAATTAATTCATCTTCTTCTTTTTTTAACTTCTCGTATGTTTTATTGTTTTTCATCATAATACACCTCTTAAATCTAAGTACCAACTTACCAAGCTGATACTTATATTGTTCATCTAAATAGTTCTCTAAAATTCTTATGCAACCTTCTAAGCAACTTTCTTCTTATAGAGCTTTCACTCTTAGAACTTGTATTGTATACAATTGCTCTTTTAGTTATCATTTGAATATTTTTATCACTAACTTTCATTTTATATATAATATTATCTATTTCTTGAACTAATAAAATCTCTATGTTTTTAAATTTTTCTTTTTCATAATCTGTCAAATCTTTAGCATTGCTTTCTCTTGTTGCATCATCCCCTTCATTAACATTGAATATTATTTTGTCAAGTTGTTCTTTATTTGCTTTTCCTTTAACTTTGCAATAATCTTTCATATATAATTTAATATTTGTTCTAAAGCCACAAACCTTAAAGAAGTAGTGGCTCTAAGTAACATCATACCTGCTGTGGTATCTTTATCAAATAAGCTATCATCTAGTAATGCTTGTTCATAAAATATGGTGTATTTTATACATATGAAGGTAACCAAATTATCACTAAAAAGTCAACCATCAAAATATGGTAAAAATGTAAATTGATCAATTCAATTTTTTAGATTCTTTTAACCATTTTTTGTTTCTTTCATTCTGTAAGAATCTCCATTCATATCTACCATATATGATTTGTATGTAATTCTATCAGTCATTGCTACCGCCATGACTGGATTGGCAAAGACCTCCCCCCATCTATCAAAAGACAAGTTTGTTGTTATAATAGTTAGTTTTCCACCTGTTCTTATTGATAATGAGGATAATTAAGTTTTACCGCTCTATCATCTGATACATAACTATAATTTCCACGTTCTTTAGTAATCTTTAAATAGTAATCAACTTCCTCATAAGTAATATCTTTAATCCTGTTAATCATATATTCTTCTTTTAAATATTTAAAAAATAATTGTAAAGTTGATTCATAACTATTTAAAGTTTTTTTACTTAAATCTTTTAAAGTACAGTGCTCCATAAAATCTTCTAAATAGAATTCTAATGTTTTTGATTGTTTTAATAATTTTGCCATAAAAAAATACCTCCATTTTCTAATACATTTCTGTATTTGCCAATAGAAGTATTTTTAGATGTATACATAACCTACTTAGTAGGCTTAAAAACATATTAGTCGGCTTTTTAATATAAATTTGACAAAATATCAATTATATGTTCTCGCCCTATTTTACTAGCTTCAAGCATAATTAACTCACTTTATTTTTAAGTCTTAGCTTGTCAGCTATTATAGCTATAAATTCTGAATTAGTTGGTTTACCCTTTTCATTGTGGATTGTATATCCGAATAGCTTATTAATAGCATCTACTTGTCCTCTGCCCCAAGCAACTTCTATAGCATGTCTAATTGCTCTTTCAACTCTGGACGCAGTTGTATTATATTTTTTTGCTATTGAAGGATATAATTCTTTAGTTAAAGCAGATAATAGCTCCATATCATTAACTACCATAGTGATTGCCTCTCTTAAATACATATATCCCTTTATATGGGCAGGCACTCCTATTTCATGAATAATATTTGTTATTTCTGTTTCTAAGTCTATTGGTCCTTTTGCTACTTGTCTATTTTCAGTTTCTAATATTGTATTAGTTGGCTTTCTTACAATTTCATTAGAAGAACCATTAAATAATTCTCTAATTCTTTTTGTAAAAACATCCATATCAAAAGGTTTTACAACATAATAATCTGCACCAAGAGTTATAGCTTTTTGAGTTATTTTATCTTGACCTACCGCAGAAAGCACTATAATTCTAGGCATTTTTTCTAAATTCATAGAATTTAATTTTTCTAGGACTCCTAGACCATCTAAGTGTGGCATAATAATATCTAATACCACTAAGTCTGGTTGTTTCTCCTCAATTAATGCTAAAGCTTCCCTTCCATCTTTAGCAACAGCTGTAACTATTATGTCTCTTTGGTTTAATAAATAGTCATTCAATATACTGCAAAATTCTTTGTTATCATCAGCTATTAAAACTGAAATTTTAGAGTCATTCATACTTTTCTCCCCCATCTTCCCGTATACTCCACATTTAACGAGTAAATAATAGTTCTTTTCATTTTTATCTTTATAAATCTTCCATAAATATTATTTATAGACATTCTATTAAAATACTTTCGTTTTATAAAGGATTCTTAATCATTATAACACAAATTATTTAATTAAAATAGTTTTTTTACAATTTTTTCAAAATTTTATATTGAAAACTTTTAAACAATTTATATTTATTCTATTATCCCTGCATCCTTAAGCATCCACTCAATATATATTCCATATCCTATGTCTGGTTTATTAATTAAAACATGTGTAACTGCTCCTATTAATCTATCATCTTGTATTATTGGACTACCACTCATTCCTTGAACAATTCCACCTGTTTTTTCTAGTAATTCTTCATCAACAACTTTAATTACCATACTTTTAGCACCTGGTTCTTCTTGTGATAATAATTTAAGTATTTCTATATCATATGCTTTTGGACCATTTTCATCTATTGTAGTAATAATTTTCGCAGGTCCCTCTTTTATTTCACTTCTAAATCCTACTTTAATAGGTTTATTATATATATTATTAATTAAATCATCTGAACCCGCTCCAAAAATACCTGATTCAGTATTTTTATCTATTTTACCAATATTTTTTCTTTCATTTAAAAATAGCCCTTTCAATTCACCTGGTGACCCCTTTTCACCCTTCTTTATACTTATTATAGATGAATTAAGTAAATTACCTTCTTTTATATTAAAGGGTCTATTTGTATCACCATCAGTTATTGGATGCCCTAAAGCTCCAAATAAATTCGATTTTTTATCATAAAAAGTTAGTGTTCCTATTCCTGCTGTAGAATCTCTTACCCAAAGTCCCAATTTATATTCATCATTTTCCTTTTGTAGTTCTAATTCCTTTTTGTTATTAATACCATTTCTCATATATTCTATAGATATTTTATCTTCTTCTAAATTACCTATCTTTTGAGATAAATCTCTTGAATTTTCAATTTCTTCTCCATTTATTTTGGTAATTATATCCCCTAGTTCTATACCAGAAGCTTTAGCTGGACTTTCTATTTTACCTTCAACAGAATCTATATTTGAATGGCCAACTACTAAAACTCCTTTAGTTGATATTTTTATTCCAACATTTAATCCACCGGGGTAAACTTCTAAATCCTTTATTTTTGAAACTGAAATAGATTTAATTGGAATCAAACCTAAAAGCTTTAGTTCTAATTTATCCTTATTTATTTTACTATCTTTTATAAATATATTATTTGATACTTTTATGCTTTCAGCATTTTCATTGATATAAATTCTTTTTGGTATATTGAACAAATAAAAATAAGTAATTAAACTCAGAATAAACATTGGAGTTATCATCACAGCTATGTATTTGTATTTTTTGTTTTTCATATTCACTCCTCCTTTGCTTCTCTGTATTTAACTTTCCCTCATGTCCATTCTTATATGCTGTAGTAAGTTTGTTAAAAGCGTTAAAAATTTTAAATATATAACTAAAAAAAATAAAAAACTAAAATCATGGCAAATAACCATGATTTTAGTTTGTTCAAAATTATATTTACTTATGTATTTATTTATACACATTTTAATATTTCTTGCTTTTTTAATTCTGCAAAAGCTACCATCTCGGATGCATTTTCTAAAGTAACATCACTTACTTCATCTCCACTTGTCATCTTAGCGATTTCTTTAATTTTTTCGTATTTGTCTAGTGTTTTTATCTCAGTAAAAGTCTTTCCATCTTCTACCCTTTTAGATACAAAGTAATGACAATCTGATAAAGCTGCTATTTGAGGCAAATGAGTGATACATAATACTTGGTGTTTAGATGATACTTCAAACATTTTTTCCCCTACTCTCTTAGCAACAGTTCCACTTATTCCTGTATCTATTTCATCAAATATTAATGTTGGAATCGCATCCTTATCTACAAAAACACATTTCATAGCAAGCATTATTCTAGAAAGTTCTCCTCCAGAAACTACCTTTTCTAAAGCCTTTAAAGGTTCACCAGGGTTTGTAGAAATTAAAAAAGTAACTTCGTCAAATCCCCTAGAATTAAAAGTATCTGTATTTTCAATGTCTATTTTTATTATAGATTTTTCCATACCTATATAATTTAATTCATATTTAATATTATCTTCAAGAGTTATAGCATATTTTTTTCTTATGTCATGCATTACAACACATAACTCTTGCATTTCATCTTCTATCTTTAATTTTTTTAAATTCAATTCATTTATTATTTCTTCAGAATTAATTAACTCATCATACTGATTTTTTAATTTTTTTAAGTAGTTTAATATTTCTTCAACAGACTCACCATATTTTTTCTTATATAAACTAATTTCATAAATTCTAGAATTTATTTTTTCTAATTCAAATTCATCATATTGTATCTCAGAAGAAAGATCTCTTATTTCTCTAGAAATCTCTTCTAATATATAAAGTGAATCTTCTATCTTTTCTCTTTTTTCTTTAATTTTTTCAAAATGCTTTTCAATGCTTGTTAATTCATTTACTACTTTAGATAATCCTTCATTTACAGATATTCCTTCCATTGGATTATCTAATATTGAATAACTTTTCCTTAATGCTAATGATATTTTTTCAGCATTAGAAAGAAGATTAAACTCTTCTTTTAACTCCTCTTCTTCATTAACTTTTAGATTAGCCTTTTCTATATCATCAATTTGAAATTTTATATAATCAAGTAGTTTTTCTCTATCAGTATTTCCATTTAACTCTTTTATTTTTTCTACAATTAAACTTTGCTCTTTTCTTAAATCTTCATATTTATTTAAATAAGAATATATTTCTTCACCAATAAAGTCATCTAAATATTGTATGTGACATGATCTATTTAATAAATTTTGATTTTGATGTTGACCATGTATATCTAACAACTTTTCTCTTATTCTTTTCAAATAAGCTAAAACCACAGATTTTCCATTAATTTTAATTATACTTTTCCCTAATAAGGTTGTCTCTCTAGAAATAATTAATAACTCATCATCTATATCAAGTTCTTTTAATATATCTAATATATCAGGATTTTCTACAGAAAATACTGCTTCAACAAAAGTTTTATCTTCTCCATATCTTATTAAATCCTTTGAAAACTTTCCACCTAAAACATAATCTATAGTATCAATTAAAATAGATTTACCTGCTCCAGTTTCACCAGATAAAATATTGAATCCTTTTCCAAATTCAACACATAGCTCTCTAATTAACGCAAAATTTTTAATATTTAATTGTAATAACATAAATATCACCTTTTATTTATAAAATCATTTTTCTAACTCTATCAACTAATTCCTCAGCTTTATCTAAGCTTCTAGCTAAAATAAATATAGTATTATCTCCAGCTATTGTACCAGCAACTTCTGTATCAAATAATGTATCTATTGCCTCAGCTACAGCCATTGCTGAACCTGTTAAAGTTTTTACTACAACGAAATTATCTACATTTTCAACTGATATAGCAGCATTTGATAAGATGCTAGACAACTTATCATTAATATCCTTACTTTCTTTTGAAGAAACTACATATTTGTATGTTCCAGATAAACCTTGCATTTTTATTAATTTTAATATTTTTATATCTCTTGATACTGTTGCTTGAGTAACATCAAAGCCAGCTTTTTTTAGTTCTTCTGCTAACTCTTCTTGTGTTTCTATATCTTTTTCATTAATTATTTCCAGTATTTTATTATGCCTTCTTAATTTCAAATTAATCACCTTCACAATCTTTCCAATTATTTATAATTTTTGCCCTCAATACTTTAAAATAATCATAGTCATCAAATAAAATAATATTAGCATATTCTTTTGCTTTTTTTACTTTTACTATAGCTTCATCTTTATGGGTAATAGTACTTTGCCCATCAAAAATAATATTAATCTCATCATTATTACTTTTCACTCTTACTTCAATATTACTATTACTATTTAATACTATAGGTTGAACTCCAGTTGTATGGGCACAAATTGGAGTTAATGTAATTGCATCTACAGTTGGATAAACAAATGGACCTCCTGCTGAAAATGAATATGCTGTTGAACCTGTAGGAGTTGCAATAATAAGTCCATCTCCCTTATAATTATAGTATCTTTGACCGTCTATATATATATCAAAGCTTATCATTCGAGACATACTTCCTCTTGCAATTACTATATCATTTAGTGCTAGTGATTCATTAACTACTTGTTCTGAGGAAAAATCACAAGTTAATAACATTCTCTTTTGTGATGTATAATTTCTTTCTTTTAATTTTTTAAAAGCTTTATCTATATCAGAAAATTCCACACTTGATAAGAACCCTAAATTTCCAATATTTATACCTAGTATAGGTACATCTAGCTTTCCATTAATTCCCCTAGCAACACTTAATATTGTCCCATCTCCACCTAATACTATTATAAGATCTAATAAGTCTCTAAACTTATAATTAATTATATCATAACTATTTAGCATGATAATTTCTATATCTTCAAAATGCTTATTTAGCTTCTCTTTTACTTTTAAAGCCATTTCCATATTTTTATCTTTATCCAAATTAATTGCAATGGCAACTCTCTTCACAATCATGCCCCCTATAGCTTACTTATACCATCATAAATTTTATTAAAGACTTCAAGTTAATTCTAGAAGTCTTTAATAATATTTAATATAAAATTATAATAAATTATGTGATTGATCTACAATGATTTCAACATCATCTATAGAAAACTTAGATTCTCTATCTTTATCCTTTGTAAAGTATACTAAATACTCAATATTCCCTTCTGGCCCTTTAATTGGAGAATAACTTAAGGCTAATATATTTAATCCTTGAGATAATAAATAATCAACTATACTTTTAACGACTTCATTATGAACATTAATATCCCTAACAACGCCTTTTTTTCCTACTTTTTCTTTACCTGCCTCAAATTGAGGTTTAATTAAGGCAACAACTTCACCCCTATCACTCAATAAATTTATAGTTGCAGGCATAATTTTCTTTAATGAAATAAAGGAAACATCTATAGATGCAAAATCAGTTAGTTCTCCTATATCATCTGGAGTTACATATCTAATATTAGTTCTTTCCATACAAACGACTCTTGGATCTGTTCTAAGCTTCCAAGCAAACTGCCCATATCCTACATCTATTGAAAAAACTTTTTTAGCACCATTTTGTAACATACAATCTGTAAACCCACCTGTTGAGGCCCCTATGTCCATACAAGTTTTATTTTTTAAGGATATTCCAAATTCCTTCATTGCTTTTTCAAGTTTTAATCCACCTCTACTTACATAAGGTATTTCTTGTCCTTTAAAAATTATTTCTGCATCTACACTAACCTTTTCTCCAGCTTTATCTACTCTTTGCCCATCAACAAATATTTTACCTGCCATTATACTTGTTTTTGCTCTTTCTCTAGAAGTAAATATTCCTTTTTCTACTAAAAGTATATCAAGTCTTTCTTTTTTCCCAGACATTTTTATCTCCTTTATTTATAAAGTTCTATGATTGATTCTGCAATTCCTTCTGGATCTAGTTTATTTTCTTTATATAAAGTATTTACATCACCTTGATGAACAAATTTATCTTTAAATCCTAAAGATTTAAATTTATTCCTAAATCCTAATTCATATAAATTCATTAATACGTAACTTCCGAATCCACCATTAGTTGTATTATCTTCTATAGTTACAATATCATAACCATCATTTATTAATTCCTTTAACATTTTATTATCTAAAGGCTTTACAAAGGTTGCATTAACTATTAATGAGTTTATATTATGCTTTAAAAGTACTTCTTTTGCTAAAACTGAATGTTGTAGCATCTTCCCAACAGCTATTATTGCAACTTTTTCTCCTTCAGATATCTTTTCCCACTTACCATATTCAATGACTTCTAGAGGTTTTAAATTATCACATAAATCTCCACCTCTTGGATATCTTAATGCAACTGGTCCATTATGATTTAAAGCCCATTTTAGCATTACCTTAACTTCATCTAAATGTTTAGGAGCTAATACAGTCATGTTAGGAACTTCTGATAAATAAGATAAATCAAATATTCCTTGATGAGTTTCACCATCCTCACCAACTAAACCAGCTCTATCTATTGCAAATACTACAGGCATATTTTGAATACAAACATCGTGTATAACCTGATCAAAAGCTCTTTGTAAAAATGTAGAATACACAGCAAAAACTGGTTTCATATTAGCAGCTGCAAATCCTGCTGATAATGTAGTAGCATGCCCTTCTGCAATTCCTACATCAAAAAATCTATTTGGAAATTCCTTAGCAAACTCCTTAAGTCCAGTTCCATCTGGCATAGCTGCTGTTATAGCTACTATTTTATCATCTTCCTTCGCTAATTCAATCATTGCATCACCAAAAGCCTTGGAATAATTTCTTTTACTTTTTGTATTTGTTTCACCACTTTCTAAATCAAAAGGACTAACTCCATGATATTTATTAGGATTTTTTTCTGCTAATTCATAACCTTTTCCTTTATTAGTGACAACATGAATTATTACTGGTTCATTTATATTTTTTGCCATTCCAAAGACTTCATTTAAAAGCTCTATATTATGTCCATCTATTGGTCCTATATATTTTAAACCCATGTCTTCAAAAAGCATTGATGGAACTATAAATTGTTTTAATCCATCTTTGAATTTTGATATATATGTAGCAACTTTTTCTCCAGCTTTTGAGGATTTTAAGGTTTCATTTATATCTGATTTTAATTTATTATATTTAGGTTCCATTCTTAACTTATTTAGGTGTTTTGACAATCCACCTACATTTTTAGATATACTCATTTGATTATCATTTAAAATTACTATCATTTTAGTTTTTTTAAATCCTACATCATTTAAGGCTTCTAAAGCCATTCCACCAGTTAATGCACCATCTCCAATAACTGCAATCACTTCATTTTTTTCCTTTTTAATATCTCTAGATCTAGCCATTCCTAAAGCTGCAGATATTGATGTACTACTATGTCCTGTATCGAAAGAATCATACTTACTTTCGCATCTTTTAGGAAATCCACTTAAGCCATTATATTGTCTTAATTTATCAAACTGATCTTTTCTTCCTGTTAAAATCTTATGAATATAACACTGATGTCCAACATCCCATACTATCTTATCCTCTTCTAAATTAAAGCTTTTAAATAAGGCTATAGTAAGTTCAACTACTCCTAAATTAGAAGCTAAATGTCCTCCAGTCTTTGATACACTATCTATTAAAAATTCTCTAATTTCAGAAGCTAAAACTTCTGACTCGATATTTGTTAATTTCTTTACTTCTTGTATAGAGGTAATATTATCTAATATTTTACCCATAATTAAACCTTTCTTTCTATTAAAATTCTCTATTTAATAACTCTAAAGTTAATTCATTTAAGTCAATAGCATCTACAGAAAGGCTTTTCAACAACTCAATACATTCATTTGTTAACTTTATACATTCTCTCTCACAATATTCTAAGCCAAATAAAGATATAAAATTGGACTTATTTATATCACAATTAGTATTCTTACCAAGCTTTGATGCATCGCCTACAATATCTAAAATATCATCTTTTATTTGAAATGCTAATCCTAGTTTTAATCCAAAATCATTTAATATTTTAATATCTTTTTTAGGTGCATCTGCTAAAATAGCAGCAGATACTATTGAAGATCTTATTAATTCACCAGTTTTCTTATTATGCATGTAAATTAGCTCTTCTTTAGATATTTCTTTATTTTCATCTATAATATCTACAACTTGACCTCCAATCATTCCTTCTGGTCCTGCTGATTCTGATATTTCCCTAGATGCAAGTAAAGCTTTCTCCCCATTTTTTAAAGAAAAAAGCATAAGTAAACTCATTGCCTCATTTAATAACATATCTCCTGCTAAAACAGCTATACTTTCCCCAAATTTTTTATGATTAGTTGGCATTCCCCTTCTTAAATCATCATTGTCCATACATGGCAAATCATCATGTATAAGAGAGTAAGTATGAATCATTTCGATTGCTGAGGCCATTTCTATTACGTCTTTATAATTATCTTTATATAATCCATAAGTTAATAGAAACAATATAGGTCTTATTCTTTTTCCTCCTATATTAAGACTATACCCCGCTGCATCATATATAATTCTATTATAACTTCCTTTATCCTTAAAATACAAATCTAAATAATTATTAATATAATCCCTATAATAACTTATCTTATTACTCATTCTTTAGCTCCATTTCCATTTCATCTTTAATTACACTTATTTTTCCCTCTAAAGAATTTAAGGTCTTATATAATTTATTTATTAATTTAACTCCACTTTCATATTCTTTCATTAATTCTTCTAGTGGAAGTTCATTACTTTCCATTTTACTTAATATACTTTGAAGATTAATTAACATATCTTCATAAGATTCTTTTTTAGCCATAAACCTTTAACTCCCTTTACTTTAATTAAAATCTTTTATAATTTTCCCTTTAACTTTTCCATCATTGAAAATAATGTTGATTTCCTCTTTATTTCCCAACTCTTTCTTAGAAGAAATAATATTCTCATTTTTATCTTGTATTATTGTGTATCCTTTATTTAAAATATTTATAGGATTATGTGCTTTAAGTAATTCATTAAGAGAATGAATCTTCATTTTTTCTTTATCAAGTTTATTTAATATAAAATTATTTAATTTATCTAAAGTTCTATCTATTTCAATATAACAATTGGATAAGGTAACTTCAGGATTCATCGATGCTATTAATTTTTTATAATTATATAGCCTTTCCTTTTCATAGTTAAAAGTGTCTATTATTATCTTATTAATACTATTTTCATAATCTATTATAGATTTTTTTATATCACTTTCTAAAGGAACTGCTATTTCTGCTGCTTGAGAAGGAGTTGATGCTCTATAATCACTTACAAAATCAGAAATAGTAAAATCTACTTCATGACCTACTGCAGAAATTATAGGAATTTTAGATTTAAAAATTTCCTTAGCTAACTCTTCTTCATTAAAGTTCCATAGTTCTTCTAAAGAACCTCCACCTCTTCCAATAATTATAGTATCAACATTCTTTTTATTATTAAAATATTTTATACCTTTAATAATTGTCTTATATGCACCTTCACCTTGTACTAATGCTGGATATAAAACAATATCAACTAATGAACTTCTTCTTTTAGTTACATTTATTATATCTCTAATTACTGCACCTGTTTCAGATGTTACTACCCCAATTCTTCTTGGCATTTTAGGGATGCTCTTTTTATTTTCAATACTAAAGTACCCCTCCTCCTGTAACTTCTTTTTTAGATTTTCAAATTTAATATGGAGTTCACCTAAACCTTCTTTTTCTAATTTATCAATATATAATTGGAGGGATCCAGTTCCTTGATATATTGAGCATCTAGCTACAGCTATAACTTCCATTCCGTCTTTAAGTTTAAATTCTAAGTTTATACAACTACTTTTAAACATTACGCAATTAATTTTACTACTTGAATCTTTTAGAGAAAAATAAATATGTCCACTACTATGATATTTTAAGTTAGATATTTCTCCTCTTACTACTAAATTATTTAAAATATAGTCATTATCTAATATTTTTTTTATATAATTATTAACTTCACTAACTGTTAAAGTTTTCATTCTCATTCTTTACTAACGCCTCACATGAACTCTTAATCAATAAAGTAGTTGTTAATGCTCCTACTCCTCCTGGAACTGGTGTAAGCATT
The DNA here is from genome assembly GCF_050315195.1 of Clostridium sp. SGI.024. NCBI lineage: Bacteria > Bacillati > Bacillota > Clostridia > Eubacteriales > Clostridiaceae > Clostridium > Clostridium sp. SGI.024. Next base: position 39,080 of record NZ_JBNPON010000004.1, read on the forward strand.
TCTACTTCATCAATAATATCATCAAAATCTACATCACCTGTTATTTTGCCATTTAAAGATGAAGTACCTACATCTATAACTATAGATTTTTTATTGATATATTCTCTATTTATATATTTTGCTCTTCCAATAGCTACAATTAAAATATCGGCTTTTTTGCAAATCTCTTTTAAATTTGATGTTTTTGAATGGCATATTGTTACTGTAGCATTTTTATTAAGTAATAATTGAGCAACAGGTTTTCCAACAATATTGCTTCGTCCTATAACAACTACATTTTTACCTTGTAAATCTACATTATATCTTTCTAGTAATGTAATAACAGAATTAGGTGTGCAAGGTAAAAAAACATCTTCACCACAATAAAGTTTTCCTTGATTAATATAAGTTAAACAATCTATATCTTTTTTAGGTGAAATAGAATTAATTATTTTTTTTTCATCTAGGTTACTAGGTAAAGGTAGTTGAAGAATTATCCCATCAACGCTTTGGTCATTATTAAGTTTATTTATTATATCTATAAGTTTCTCTTCTTTTATATCTTCTTCTAGAATAACCTTATCAAATTCGATTCCAAGCGAAGTTGCTACTTTTTCTTGATTATTAATGTAGTAAATTGATCCTCCATCATTACCAACTAATAAAGATGCTATTTTAGGTACCCTTAGACCTTTCTCTTTTCTTTCATCTACAAATCTTTTTATTTCTTCTTTTATCTCTAAAGAAATCTTTTTACCATCTATTATATTATTCATGGAAAACAGCCCCCCTATTAAAATTATAAATTCTTAAATGCTTTGTCTAATACTCCATTTATAAAAGATACACTTTTTTCATCTGAATATTTTTTAGTCATTTCTATTGCTTCATTTATAGCTACCTTTTCAGGAACATCTTCTATATAAAGCATTTCTCCAATCGCTAATCTTAATATTGATAAATTAACCTTAGAAATTCTATCTAATTTCCATTTAGTAAGTGAATCCTCTATTTTTTTATCAATATTTTCTCTATTTTCTTCCACCTTTAAAAGCACTTTTTTTATGTAATCTAAATCTATAGTATTTAACTTCATTTCATAGTCTTCTAGGAATGTTTCTATAGTTTCTTCAAGTGTATTTTTACTTAATGTCATCCCAAATAGTAATTCCATTGCTATTTCTCTAGATCTTTTTCTATTCATTTTATCCTCCTAAGTGTTGTTAATAATATTATTAACCTTATAAAACTTTCTAATCATAAATATACTACAACAAATTTATTTAAAGCACAAGAAAAACACCCTCTGAAAAATCAGAGGGTTTGATTATTTTTCTTTATTTTCCAATTTTTCTATTTTAGGAACATAAATGCTTTGAACATTTATATTAACTGCAGTTACATTTAATCCTGTCATAGTTTCAACAGTTTTCTTAACATTTTCTTGAACAGCATTTACCACTTCAGGTATTTTAACACCATACTCTACAGCTAAATTTAGTTCAATTGTAGCATAGTCTTCATTTAATGTTACTTTAACATTTCTTCCAGCGTTTTTCTTACCTTTTAACAGTTGTGATATGTTATTACCAACTATGTGTTGTAGATCTTCTACTCCATTTACTTCTTCTGCGGCTATTCCAGCTATAACGCTAACAACTTCATCAGATATTTTAACTATCCCTAAATTTTCTTCGTAGTTCATATTGTCCATTTCATTACCTCCTAGTGTTTTGCTTCCAAAACTCTTTCTTATGTTAATTATATCAAAGCAATTTCTATATTACAATGAATTATTTCTTTGGCTCTATTATTATATCGCTTATTCCTGAAATATTTTCAGCAATTTCTTGTATTGAAGCAGTATCAGCCTCTGTTAGTTCATTTGCTTTAACAACTATTCTAACTGTGCCTTTTTCAATAGAACATAGTACATCTTCAAAGCCTTTATTTTTTACATTTACTTCTATTCTACCTTCTTGATCCTTCATCATAGTTTTTTCTCTTAATTCATTTGCTGCTAAATCCTTTTGTTCTTGTGAAGTTTGTTCATCTGAAATTAGTTCATTTAGTTGTTGCATAGTAATTGCATCCTTTTGGTCCTTTTCACTTCTTAAACCATAAAAGTAATCTTGATTTCCAATGGTTTCTTTATCATTATCTTTATCTTTATTTTCTTCTGTTCCTTGTTGTGATATTACTTGACTAAAATCTGTTGGATCATTTAAGCCAGTTTTATTTATCCTAGCTGCTATAACTCCTACACATACTATAAGAGCCATAAGTGTGAAAATAATACCAAATTGTTTTTTTGTCATTTTGATTTCCCCCCATATATTTTTCATATTATTTATATGCTAATTTTTCATAGGATATACATTAACCTTGTCTATAGATATCCCATATAACGTAGATACAGCTACTTGTATATCATACTTTACCTTGGCACTAGTTGCACCTTCTGCCACTATTATAACGCCACTTATCTCCGGCTTGTTTACTTGTAATATATATGGCTCATTTTTACCTGAATCACTGGCCATAACTACTTTACTTCCTCCGTTCTGCTGAGTAGTTGCCCTCTTTCCACCTTGACTATCAGTTTCTTCTGTAACTGATTCTTGTGTACTTTCTTCTATTGCTGGAATTTTAATTTCTCCACTTTTAAAATTGATTTTAACCTCAACATTTCCAACATTTTCTATTTTGCTAAGTAAATTTTTAAGTGTTTGTTTCTCATTTTCTTCATAATTATCCATTGTTCTTTTTACCTCTTCTTCTAAGTCACTAGAACTTTTAACATTTGAACTTATTGATTCCTTAGTATCTTTTTTTCTAGTTGAAGTTAAAAAACTTATAGCAAGTAATACAAAAGCTAATATTAATGCTATAACTACAACATTTAAAAACTTTTTATCATTAATTAATTTTGTTAAATCATTTTTAAAATTACCTTTTCCCATTTTATCACTCCTACTAATCTAATTTATAAATCATTATTTGCTCCTTACTAATATTTAAAATTTCTGCTAAATAATTTATAATCTCATCTTTATTTTTTACCTTTTCCTCTTTAGAACTAACTTCTGTGCTTTCTTCATTATTATTTATAACAATCTTTTTTATTTTAGAAACATCTTTATCTTTAACGCCTATTTTAACTTTATTAATAGAATATGTTATGTCTTTCATATTTAATTCACAATTAATATCACTTATAAACTCATAATCTTTAAATTTTTCTTTTAAAAGTTTATTACAATTTTCTTGTAAATTTTCCTTAAAAGCAATTTCACTAGTACTTTCCTTATTTTCACTATTCGTTTCAGTAGACTTTCTATTTGCTAAGTCTATATATTCAGATATATTATTAGTTATATTCTTTTCTCCATTACTTATAATAGATAATATTGGACTTATGATTACAGCAATTAAAATAGTTCCTAAAACAAATTTTAAGTATTTCTTCATACTATTATCAGGCGAGATTAATTCTAAAGCAGAAATTAAAATAATCATACTTACTAAAGTAACAATAAACCCCTTTATTTCATCCATATGCTAACCTCCTATAACAAACTTTCCAGCAGAAGCCATTATAGCTAAAAGTACAAAAAACATTAAGCTAACTGATAATACACAGGACATTAGTAGTATCAATGAATTTCCTGCTGAAGTTAAAGAACTAGTTATACGTTTATCACTTATTGGTTCAATAACTGCTGCAGTTAATTTATATACAAAGGTAATTAGAAGTAATTTAATTATTGGATAGAGCATCATAATCACTATAATTATTAATCCAATTGAACTTACTGCATTTTTAATAATAAGTGAATATCCCGCAACAGAAGCAATTGCATCTGAAAATGCTTTACCTACTATGGGAATAAAATTATCTATTGCAAATTTTGCAGTTTTTAATGTAACAGCGTCTATAGTAGATGAAGTTATTCCTCTTACTGTCAATAGTCCAATAAATATTGTTAATATTATACCTTGAATCCAAATGGTTATTTGCTTTGTTAATTTACATAAGTTTCCGATTTTAAATTCATTAGAAATATTATTAGTAAAATCAAGTACAAAGCTTATAAGTATTAAAGGTATTATTATAGTTGTATAAATCCTTGGTATTATTAATGTTGCTCCAATAATAATAGGATCCATAGTAGCTGCTTGTGCAAAACCACCAATTGAACCTATCATCATAACTAAGACAGGTAATATTGCAGCCATAAAATTTGACAATCCCTTTATTATATCAGTTGCTATGTTTATACTAACTAAAAAACTCTTAGATAAAATTATTATTAATATTGAGTAACAAGCAAAAAATGCTATATTTGATATTCCTTCACTAGAAAAAGCAGATTGTAAGTTTTTTATTAAAGAGCACATAATTGCTACAACAATAATACTAATGGAAAATGAAAGTGCTGTTTTTACCTCCTTAAATAAAAAGCTAGTTGTAGCATTACTCAATGTTTTTAAAGATAAATTTCCTTCTCCATTTTTTATATATCCTTTTATATATTCCACAGGATCTAAATCATTCATTATTTCGATATCAAGTTTCATACTATTAATATAGTTATATAATGAAGTTAATTTATTATTTACCTCTTCATCCTGCAGTTCATTTTCTTCTGTAGAGTATTTAAGACTATTTTCCTTTTCATTTGCTTCAGCAATTATTGTATTAGAATTTATAAATGTAATTAACAATATGATAAATACAAATATATTTCTTATAGTTAAAATTTTTTTAAACATATAAACACCTACAATATTTGTAAAATAGATTGTAATACAGCCATTAAGATAGGTATTGCTAAAGTTAAAATTAATATTTTAGCAGAGAATTCAACTTTACTAGCTATACTTGCTGCTCCTGCATCTTTGCATATTTCACTACAAAAAGTTGCTAAATATGATATTGCAAGTATCTTTAAAACAACTCCTATATACACTATATCTATATTGGCTCTTGAGGATATTTCTTTAATAAAATTAATTATGTCTGTTACGCTAGTTAAAATTGATACAAAAAGAATTACACCTGCCAGTAATGATACCAATACTGCTATATCAGATCTTTTATCCTTAAATAATAAAAATATAAATAAGGCAGCAAGTGCAAAAGATACTATTTTTAATATTTCCATAATAATCTCCTATAGCATAAACATAGTTTTTACAGTATTAAACAAATTACTTATTAATCCAATTACAGTAATAAGTATAATTACTATTCCTGCAATATTTGTTATTACAGCTATATCATCTTTCCCACTAGCTTTTAAAACTTTATCAATAACTACAAGCAAAACCCCCATAGCTCCGATTTTAAATAAAATATTTATATCTAGCATCTATTCCCCTCCTACTAAAATAAAAAAATTGCAATCATTGCACCTATACATATGCCTATAGCGCTGTACATTTTCGAATTTTTCTTTGCTAATTCATCTGCAGTTTTACAATTAATCTTCATATTTTCAATAGTTAAATTAAATAATTTATCTTGTCCATATATGCCAGATTCTCCAAGTCCCTTAAGAAAATCTTTAATTATTGCTTTATCTTCTTCAAATAGATTAAAATTAGATTTATTCTTATAATACTCTTCATGAAATGATTCATAGACACTTTTAGATTCTCCACTTTCTAGACTTACAGCTACCTTTGACAAAATATCATTTACTGGATTCTCTACTTTTATGGAGATATATTTTAATGCTTCAGGCAATGGTGTATTTGAATACATAACTTCATTATTTAAAAACATTACTGATTTCAATATATATTTTAGTTGCTTACTTCTTCTTTTAAAGCTTTCACCATAATAAAAACCAATATATGTGCAAGCAAAAAATATTATTGAAATTGCTACTATTTTAAGCATTTTAGTTCCCCTCCAGACATTATTGAATAAATATTTTCTACAGTTCCTGGTCCCCTTCTGTTACTTAAAACAATAACTTTTTCTAATATACTATCTTCTAATAAATCCTTAAAAACCTTTCTTTTATATATATCTTCTATACTGTATCCATGAATTGTTACTATAATATTAACTCCTGAATTAAAAGCCATATTAAGAGCTTCTATATCTCCTTCTGTACCTATTTCATCACATATTAATATTTCTGGTGATAGACTTCTTATTGCCATTATCATTCCATCCTTCTTGAAACAATTATCCAAGATATCTGTTCTGATTCCTACATCTAGTTGAGGAATACCATTAAAACATGATGCTATTTCACTTCTTTCATCTATAATAGATACTTTCTTTCCTGATAAATTATTAATAGGCATACCACTTGAAATATTTCTAGCTAAATCTCTTAATATAGTTGTTTTCCCACACTTAGGCGGCGATATTATTAATGTATTACTAACCTTATTATTTTCAACAATATATCTCATTATTTCATTAGAACATCCTTTGACTTCTTTGCATATTCTAATATTTATAGATGATATATTTCTAATAGTTCTAACTTCTCCTTTAGAAATTACACATTCCCCAGCTATTCCTATTCTATGGCCTCCCTTAATTGTTATATATCCTTGCTTAATTTCTTCTTCATACGCATATAATGAATAATTTGAAACTCTTATTAGGATTTGTTTAATATCATTTTCTGTTGCTATCTTATTTAATACAACTTCTTTATTAGATAAATTAATTATTATCGGCTTATTAACCTTAAGCCGTATTTCTTGTACAGATTCCTTTAATAAATATACTTTTACTTCATTACATATATCTGTTGGTAATATCCTTAAAATTTCATCCCCATTCCACAATTTATCACTTCCTATTCTATGGTTATATTTAAAATTATTTCTATCTATCAAATAATATTCATACTAATAATTAAATATGTAAAATATTTAAAAATAGTAAAAAAGAATCCTATTAAACTAAGTTAATAGGACCCTTTTTTACATTGCTTCTTTATTGCAAAATGGACACGGTATTTTCTTTTTATTATTTATAGATTCTTTCTCAACAAACAAAGGGTTATTGCAGTTTTTACATTTAATCTCAATATATTCTTCTTCTAACTCAATTAATTCCTCTATTGAAACTTCTTCAAACAATTCATCTTGTAATCCAATAATATCTTCATCTATATACTTTATATTTTCTTCTAAAGAATCTTGTTTATAATCAATTTCCTCTATAGAATCTGATATATCAGAAACTATAGATAGTATACTATCAAATATTTCTTTATACCCATTATCTTCAATAGAAGATATTTCTTCTTTTAGTTTTTCTATTTTAGTCTTTACTTCTTTCATATTTTCACATCCTTAAAAATAGAAATAATATATTTAAATTATACCCAATAATTAAAATTATAAATAAAAGCTAAGTAAAAACTTAGCTTTTGTTTATTATACTCTTTCCATGTATTCACCAGTTCTAGTGTCTACTCTAATTACGTCTCCTTCATTTACGAACATAGGAACATTAACAACTGCTCCTGTTTCTAATGTAGCAGGTTTCATTGCATTTGTAGCTGTATTTCCTTTTATTCCTGGATCTGCTTGTGTTATTAATAATTCAACAAAATTTGGAGCTTCTACTGAGAAAGCTTCTCCTTTATAGAACTTAATTACTGCAAACATGTTTTCTTTTATAAACTTTATAGCATCTTCAACTTTCTCATAGTTTAAAGGTATTTGTTCAAAAGTTTCTTGATCCATGAAATAGTATAATTCCCCATCTGAATAAAGGTATTGCATTTCTTTTCTTTCAATTACTGCTTCTTGAAGTTTAGCTGTTGGATTAAAAGTAGTATCAGTTACTCCACCAGAAATAACATTTCTAAGTTTAGTTCTTACAAAAGCTGCACCTTTACCAGGCTTAACATGTAAGAAATCTATAACTGTATAAACTTGTCCTTCATGCTCGAAAGTAGTACCTTTTCTTAAATCTCCTGCTGATATCATTAAATATCCCTCCAAAAACTTTATTACATATCTAGTATAACTCATTTATTAACTAAATAGTCATAACTTTAACATTGTCTATGACATGACAAAAATATTTTATCAAAATTCACAAATAAATGCAATTATTTATATATAAGATTTGCCTCTATTAAAATATTATTTTTTTCATAACCTAAACTATAATCAGTTATTTCATAATTATTTATCTTTTCAATATCATTTAAAATATCTTCTTTAGAACCCTTTAATAAACATTTAATTTTCCAACTTCCATCTTCTAATTTATTATAGTTTACATTTGTTATAGTCTTATAAGTTGTAAAATCATTTTTTATATCTTTTATATTTTTAACATTTTTGCTTATACTTATACTATTTAATTCTATATCGCTTACATCCTTTGATTTTGTATCTTGACTATACTTTAATAAAACATAACACTGTAAAAAAGTTATAATTATCACTATAGTGTATATTACATACTTCTTTTTCATAATTCAACCTCAACAATTATAATATTATCTTTAATATCTACTGATTTTATTTTAAAATCACTCTCCTCTTCTATATTAACTACTTCTTCCATAGAATCAACTTCAATAACTCCCCTGCTATTTTCCATTTTTATCTTTTTAAAATTATTAATAGAATTAATTATTAAAACTAATTTATCATTATACCTATCTTTATATATTTCCTTAGGAGTATTAATATTTGTAACTGAAACTGATTTATTTTGTTCTAATTCATTTGATATTATAGAAATTGATTTAGGAATTATAAATATATTTACAATTAATAATAACAATATTAATTTATTATTTTTTTCATCCGAACCTCTCTGAATTTTATCAATGAAATTAGCAGGAATAAAATTCTTATTCTTTGCATATTTTTTCATATCTATCAACTCCTAAGTCTATAGAATAATCAAAGTTTATATCTTCAATTTCTTTATATTTTTTATGCTTTACTAATATGAAACCTTTACTTTTTTCTTCCATTAAATGCTCTTTTATTTCATTTATATCTACACTTATAATTATATCGATGATAATATTATTTCTAATTTTTAGTAGATAATTTATATTATTAAGCTTGTATGTAATTATAATATTGTTAATTTTTCTTAATTTCTTTTCTACACAAGACTTTATTTTAAACTCAAGTAACTGAACATTTAATTCCTTTACATTTTCATATAATCTTTTAATGTTATTTCTTATTGAATATAAATAAATGTCTTTGTTATCCTTATCTATTTCATAGTGAAATAAAAGATTCTCTTTATTAGTAAAATCTTCGGTAATCTTGCTATCAATGTATTTCTCAATATTATTACCATAATATTTATATTTTTTTATTAAAATATTTTGTGCATATAAGGTTATATTTCTTTTTTTACTTATTTTATTAAGCAAAATATCTAAATTATTATTATCATATTCTACATCCTTATAAAAATAAATTTTATTATATACAATAATATTACTAATCACCTTTATTAACCTCCCAAAATATCTTCTGTTTTATAATAAGTTGGAACCAAAACCTTTTGACCATTTCTTTCTTTTAGCTCAAGTTGTAAGTATGCCTTGGTAGAACTTTTATTATTTATTAAGTAATATACTTCTTTTATCTTTTTTAATTCATAATTGCCATAATTATGATAATTACCCTCTTTTTGATTTAGTTTATTAATTTCTTTTAAAGTAAGTTCTTCTTCAGCAGTTAATGATTTCTTATCTGAATAGCTTTTAAAAGCATTTGATTTTAGATAATTGTAACTAATTAAATTAATAGAAATATTAATTATTAGTATAATAAGCATAAATACTATTAAAGTTTGTAAAAATGAAAAACCTCTTTTCTTATATTTCATAGGCAAATAATCCTCTTATCATTATTCATATTAGTTATTTTTAAATAATAAACTTTATTTTTCTTTGAAATTTGAAAGTTTAACACATTAAGCATTATAATATTGGTTCCTACTTTAAAATCGTTATTATTATATGTTTCTAAAACTATTTTCTTTTTATTAGAATCAAAAAATATTCTCTTTTTCTTTATTGCAGCTTCATTATTATCTATCCTATAATTTATTTGAATTTCTCCACTATTATTTAGTCTATCTTCTTTAATATCTATAGAATCTATCATATATCCAGTCATAAGCCTTTCTATATTAAGGATTGCATCATCAAATGGATCTTGTATTTTTGAATTATTTATAAGTACTGAATAGTTTTTAATAATTAATAGAAATGAATTAATTGCTAATGTAAGTACTATTAAATTAATTAACATGGAAATATTTATTTCTAATAATGTAAATCCTCGCTTTTTTTTGTTATATTTCCATCCAATAGGATTTAATAAATTCTCTTTCATTTAATCTTCCTCCATTTGAATCATAAATGGTTATTTTAAAAATTACTATTTCATAATTATTTTCTCCTGAATTTGTTATTTTCTTTTCAATAATAATTGCATTTTTTGATTCTATTGTATTTTTTCTTTCTAATGATAAAAAAGTATTTGTTAATAAACTATCTAAAATATCATCTTTATACTGTAAATATAAATTACTATTTTCAAATATTTCTTTTATATCTTCAAATTTTGTATTATATTTAATTTCTTTTTCTATGGCATAACTTACCCTATTAGCTTTTTCTTTATTTCTTCTTGTTAATATTGATTTGGAGGATAAGGAAAAAATTTGTGTGCTTAATGTTAATGCGATTAACAAAATAGCCATTGATATTACAGCTTCTATTAAAGTGCTACCTTTTTTCATTCTGTAACATCACCTTCTTCTTCATCATTTTTAATAGGACTTCTAATAATGTCGCTTCCTACACTTATAGTAATATCTATACTCTTTGTCTTATTTCCATTTGTAATAGTTATAGTTCCAGACGATTTAATAAAACCTTCATCGCTAATATTATTTGCATCTTGTTTCAAATTTTCAGAAATTTTAAAGTTACTTCCAACTTCAATATCATTCCCTAAATTAATTACTTTAGTAATTGCTGTGTATCTATCAGTAACTATAAACTTTATTGTTTTTCTATCTGATCCAATTATTATTTGTCCTGGTACTTTATTTTTTCTACAATATGCTTTTCCAAAACTCAATAAAGACTTAACTTCAGCTTCTAAATTTTTTAATTCTATATTCTCTAGCCTTTCTTTAACCTTTGTAATATTTATAACTGCTATAGATGAGAATATAGACATTATTGCCAAAACTACTATTAATTCAATTAATGTATATCCTTTTTTCATTAAAATCCTACCTCAAACATTGCAGAAAATAGTGGTAGTATAAATATAATTAGAAAAATAATAATAAAACCTCCCATAAATATTACTGAAGCTGGTTGTAAAAGTGATATACCTCTGTTTATCTTTGAAATTAACTTTTTTTCTAAGTATGAAGATAATGAATCTAATCTTTCATCAATAGAGCCACCTTCTTCCCCTAACTTTACAATAGAAATTGTATACTTAGAGTAATTACCAGTATCACCTAAAGTAGTAGAAATAGACTCACCATTTAGGATACCTAAATTCAAACTATAAAATCTTTCTTTCAAATCTTTAATTTTAAAACTTTTAGAAGCATATACAAGTCCTTCTGATAAGTTAACGCCACTTCTTATAATAATTGATAGCAGTAAAATAAATGTATACTCAATAAAATCTTTATAAATAGGAATTTTATTAATTAATAACCTTAATTTATTTTTAAGATAATACTTAAATAAAAACCAAGGTAATATTATAAAATAATTGAATATATAAATTATAGATATAATGGGATGCTCTTTTATATAGTTTGAAAGATCATAAGATAATTTACATATGAATGGTACATTTGTACCTAAGCTGTTAAAGAAATCATATAAGATTGGTATTGTAAAAAGTACTATAAATACCAATAGAAATACTGAAGATAATATAATTAGAAATGGATAAGAAAGAACATTTTTTATAGTACTATAAATAAATATTATTTTATTACAATAATCTTCTAATCCTTTTAATACCTTATATAAATTACCACTTTTCTCACCCATAGAAATCATACCCACAAAAAAGTCTGGATATAGCTCCTCAAAACTCTTAAAACATTCTTCTAAGGATTTTCCCTCTAAAATATAACTTTTAGCTTTATTAATACTTTCCTTATAGTACTTACTTATAGGTAGTTCATTAATCAAATCCATTATCATAAGCATCGATATTCCTTCTTTATGTAACATTGCAATATTTCCAGCAATTAAGGCTAAGTCATTATATTTAACCTTATTAGCTATTAATTTTATTTTCATCATAATTTAAATCCTCTTCTAATAAAAAGTTATTATAATCATCACAAGATATATATCCATTTTCAAGTAAATAGTTAAGATTAACTATCATTTCATCATTACTAAGTTCTTTTATTTCCTGGAAAATATTTGAAGTTAGTTTTTTCATTTCCTTATCAATATAAACAACTGAACTAACTGATTTTCTTCCTTTATAACCAGAATAATTACAGTTAGAGCATCCATTTGCTTTATGTAGAATAATTCTTCTCCCATTTATATAAATATCTTTATCATATACTTTGCAATTTTCACATAAAATTCTAACTAACCTTTGAGAAATAATACCTATTAAAGAATCTCGTATCAAATATGATTTAACTCCCATATCTTCTAGCCTAAAATAGACCTCTTTAGGAGTCTTAGTATGGATTGTAGAGTAAACTTTATGTCCTGTTAAAGATGCAGTTACTGCCATATTAGCTGTTTCTTCGTCTCTTATTTCACCTATCATTATCACATCTGGATCTTGTCTTAATATACTTCTAAGCCCAGTAGAAAAAGTTATATTAGCTTTTTTATTTAAGCTAACTTGATTTATTCCTTCTATTAAAACTTCTACAGGATCTTCTAATGTAGTTATATTTATTTCTCTTTTATTAATTTCTTTCAACATTGAATAAAGAGTTGTAGATTTTCCACTTCCAGTAGGTCCATTTATTAAAATAAGTCCATTTTTACTGGATATCATTCTATTTATCTTTTCCCTTTGATAATTACTCATATTTATCTTACTTATGTCATGTTCAAAAATCTCACCATATAGTATTCTAATGACTAACTTTTCCCCATGAATAATAGGTATAGTTGATAATCTTAAATCATAATCTTTTTCATCTATATTTATAAATGCTTTTCCATCTTGTGGTCTTCGCTTTTCTGTTATGTCCATATTTCCTATAATCTTAATTCTCGATAGTAGTTTCTGATATTCTTCAATTTTAATTTTTACAAAAGGTACTAATACGCCATCAATTCTTATTCTAATTAAAACTTCTTCTTTTATTGGCTCAAAGTGTATATCTGAAGCTCTTTCTTTAATTGATGTAGACAGTATTATATCTAAAATCTTTTCTTCTGTCCCTAAGAAAGTTTTATATATTAAATCTTTAATATATTCATTACTGCCTTCCAATAAAATGGCTTTTTTGTTAAATATAAACTCAATTTCATCTATATTTTCCAAAAATTCTTTATCTGAAAGTATTAATATATTTTCTCCTTGAATTTTTATTGGTAAAATACTGCTTTCTTTAATTTTATTTATTCCTAGCTTTCTAGCAATATTTAAATCTATTTCAAATAAATTTATTTTGTACATTTCAAATCACCATTTTAAATTATATCCATAGTAGAATTTCTTATACATAATTTGGATATAAATTATTTAAAAACTTCGCTACTATTTATTTTTAAAATAAAAAAGGACATTCATAATTTCTTATAAATATCCTTAATTGTAATCTATAAAATTGTACTTTCCTTCATTATTACTTAATTCACTTACAGCACCATTTTCACAAATATATACTCTTTCAACCTTAGGTTCATCTCCACCAATAAATAAAATATTTCCATTAGAATCCTTTGATAATCCCTTTTCTAAATTAATTATTTTAGGAAAGTCATACACTAATCGTTTTATTTTTCCATCACTATATTTATATAATGAATAATTGTTATTTTCTATTTTTCCTATAATATATATTCCATCATCTGTATATTCTACATCACTTATATCGACAATATTATCAATTGCCTCTATTAGTTCCCCATTTTTATTTATAAATTTTAGTGTTTTTTGTTTTCCTTCTTTTTGTTGTAAGAATACAAGGCCATCATTTAAAGCCTTTAAATATTCTACGTAACCTAAATCTAACTTATAAATTAACTTTTCTTCATTTTTATATATATTATATATAAAAATTCCGTTATTTTTGTTATTATCAATGCCATAGTAAATTAAAGTTTCACTGTCAAGCCAGTCAATTAATTCTCCTGATATAGATACATTACTATCAATGTCAATAAATTTGTCTCTTTTAATATCTTTTACTTTAAGATTTAAATATACATCTTTGATAAAGTAACTTATATTATTCCCACCTGGAGATAGTTTTGGAGAAAAAACAGTATTAGATTCATCAATTACTTTTTCTTCACCTAAATAGTTTATTTTAAATTCTCCATTTTCATTAAAAATATAATTTTTACTTTCTGAATCATAAAAAGTAATAATATAATTTTTATCAATACTTTCATAAGTTCCATTATTCAAATTATATGTCTTATAACTGCCATCATTTTCAATAGCAACTGATCCATTATTTATTTCAATATTCTTTTTATCCTCATTTTTACTTTTGCATCCATATATAATATTAGTTAATAATAGAAATACGCTTACAAGGATATATTTGTTTCTTCTTTTATAATTCATTTTTACCTCTTAAAACAATAATTCTCCCTTACAAATAAATTCCGCCTCCCCAATCATATATACATCTCCACTATTAAGTTCAACTTCTAATTTTCCACCTAAGGTTATTACATTAACTTTATCTTTGCACATCCCTAGCTTATTTAGAGCAACCACAGATGCACAACAACCAGTTCCACAAGCTAAAGTAGCACCTGCTCCTCTTTCCCATGTTTGTACTTCAATATTGTTTTCGTCAATTATATTAACAAAATTAACATTTGTTTTTTCCATAAATAAATCATACTCTTCTATTATCTTACCATCTTCAATAGAATATTCCTTTTTATTATTAACTACTATTGTATGTGGAACCCCCATTAATAAACTAGTTAGTGTATATGCTTTATTATTAATTATAACTTCCTCATTAATTAATTTATCTTTATTTTTTAATAATATATCTTTACCATTAAAGCTACCTTTACCCATATTAACTTTAACTAATGTGACTTTATTATTTTCTATATATAAGTCAACAGGTTTAACCCCGTCCCCTGTTTCAATATATAATTTATTCTTATTAATATTCTTAACTTCATACAAATATTTCGAAAAACATCTTATTGCATTTCCACACATATTCGCTCTTGACCCATCGCTATTAATAATAACCATCTTTGCATCAGCTATACTTGATTTTCTTATTATTACTAAGCCATCTGCACCAATTCCAAATCTTCTATTACAAACTTGCTTTGCAAGTTCTTCTTCTCTTTCAATTAGCAATTCCTCAGTATCTTCAATTAAAATAAAATCATTTCCTAATCCTTGCATTTTTATAAAATTCATAAAATCCCTCCTTTTATCTTTTATTCCATTGATAAGACTCACTATTAAATGTTATACTATCTTTATGTTATTACCAAAGAAAGGATGATACTTATGGCTTTGGATGGTATCTACTTATATAGTTTATTACATGATTTTAAAAAATCAATATTAAATTGTAAAATAGATAAAATAAATCAACCAGAAAAAGATGAAGTAATTTTAACACTAAGAAAGAATAGAGAAAATATTAAACTATTAATATCTGCTTCTTCTAAATATCCTAGAATTCATCTAACTAATATAAGTAAACCAAACCCACTTCAAGCACCAATGTTTACTATGGTAATGAGAAAGTATTTGATTGGTGGAAAAATAACTAATATTACTCAATTAAATGGTGATAGAATAATTCAGTTACATATTGAATCTACTGATGAACTTGGGTTTTATAGTAAATATATTTTAATAGTTGAAATTATGGGAAGACATAGCAATATTACACTTGTTAGAGAAAGAGATAATAAAATCATGGAATGCATTAAGCACATTTCTTCAGATGTAAACACCTATAGAGTTTTATATCCAGGAATAAGCTATGTATATCCTCCTAGCTCTCACAAGTTAGATCCATTTAATTTTTCTTTTGATGACTATAATTTATATTTAGAAAATAATAAACCAGTTATTGATGAATTGTTTTTCACAAATACCTTTACAGGTATAGGAAAACCATTATCTAGGAGCTTATATATAAATTTCCTACAAGATAATGATAACATAAATAGCTATAATATGTTTAAATTCTTTAAAATTTTTATAGAAAAAATTGAATCTAACTTTTCATATAATATATATAAAGAAAATGATGTTTTTAAAGATTTCCATTGTACTATATTAACTTTGTATGAAAATAAGTATTCAAAAATAAATTATGATAACCCTAATTCATTATTAGATGATTTTTTTGCTATAAAAGATAAACAAGATAGATTACTAAGTAGAAGTATGGATTTACAAAAATTAGTAACTACAAATATAGATAGATGTATCAATAAAAGAAAGAAATTAAAAAACATTTTAAAAGAATGTGATGAAAAAATAAATTATAAAATTATTGGTGATTTATTAACTTCTTACATATATATGATTAATAAAGGACAAAAAGAAATTCAATTACTGAACTTTTATAATGAAGATAAAGAAGAATATATTACTATAAAATTAGATGAAAATAAATCTCCATCAGAAAATATACAATATTATTATAAAAAATATAATAAATTAAAGAAATCAGAAGAATCTGCTATTGAACAATTAGAAAAAAATGAAAATGAACTACAATATTTAAATTCAGTACTTACTAATATATTAAATTGTGAAAATTATACTGAAATAAATGACATAAAAAAAGAATTAACTGAAACAGGATATTTAAAATTCAAAGGTAATTCTAAAAACAATAAAAAAGATAAGCCTTCTAAGCCTATCCACTTAATTTCTTCTGATGGAATTGATATTTATATTGGGAAAAATAATATTCAAAATGATTATTTAACTTTAAAATTTGCAAATAAAAATTATTTATGGCTTCACACAAAAAACATACCTGGATCTCATGTTATTTTATGTAGTGATAACCCTAGTGATAAATCTATAGAAGAAGCAGCTATTCTTGCAGCTTATTATAGTAAAGCAAAGAATTCTACGAAGGTTCCTGTAGATTATACTATAGTAAAAAATATAAAAAAACCTAATGGTGCAAAACCTGGAATGGTTATTTATCATACTAATTATACAATATATACAGAACCTACTGATTATAATAAACTTATGTTTCAAGATAATAAGATAGTAAAATAAAATGGAACTGCCACAACAGTTCCAAATTAAAAATGTAGAATATAAAATTATTAATGTAATCTGAAACAAATTACTAAAAATATATTTATTTTAGAAACTCCTAAAGGAGTTTCTTCTTTAATTCTACATTTTTCATTATTCATTCTACATTGTGCGAAAGCACCATTTTATATATGATTTATAAGCATATCTCCAGCATTTTTTATTAGTTCATTATCAAAATATTGATAATAATAGCACTTCAATTTTCCGTTATATAACTTTCTATTTTTACTTGATTTAATTCCAAATGGAACTTCAAATTTTTCAAAAGAAGTTAAAATATTATAATCCCAATTAAAGAACTTTCTTTTATATTTACCAAAGATATTATAAAGTTCTTCGACTTCCTTCTTTTCTCCTAATCTTTCTCCATATGGAGGATTTGATATTATAAATCCATATTTATCACTATTAGAAAATTCTTTAAAATCTCTTCTATGGAATTCAATATATTTACCTACACCTGCTTTTTCAGCATTACTTCTAGCAACCTTTAATATTCTTCCATCAATATCATATCCAAGTAACTTTATATCTTTATCTTTAATTGCTCTTTCTGCACCTTCTCTAACTTGTTCAAATATATCTTCGTCCATTGTTGGCCAAGTTTCACAAGTAAATGATCTACATAATCCTGGTGCTATGTTTTGCATTATCATTGCAGCTTCTATTAATATAGTCCCAGAGCCACAAAATGGATCTACTAAAGTAAAATCTTCTTTCCATCTAGAAATCAACACTATAGCTGCTGCTAAGGTTTCCTTTAAAGGTGCAGCCCCAGCTTCTTCTCTATATCCTCTTTTATGAAGTCCAGGTCCTGATGTATCTATAGTTAATGTTACAACATCTTTTAAAATAGATACTTCAATCTTATATAGTGGTCCATCTTCTGAAAAATGTGTTATTCCATAAGAATTTGTCATACTATCTACTATAGCTTTTTTCACGATAGATTGACAATCTGGTACACTATGTAATGTTGATTTAACAGATTTTCCATTTACATGCATTATTCCATCAACAGGAATCAAATCACTCCATCTAATATTCTTTGTTCCTTGGAATAATTCCTCAAAGCTTCTAGCTTCAAATTCTGCCATTTTTATCAATATTCTATCTGCAGTTCTTAAATGAATATTAGCAATAGCTATATCCATCTCATCTCCTTGAAAATGTACCTTTCCATTTTCTGTTTTTAAATCCTCATAACCTAAGGCTTTTAATTCCTTGGCCGTTATACCTTCTAACCCAAAGGTAGTTGTAGCAATTAAATTATATTCCATAAATGTCTCCTTATTATCCTTCGTATATTTTTACTGAATCAGAACCATCAATTTCTTCTATTTCTACCGCAATAATTTCACTTTTAGAAGTAGGTATATTCTTACCAACATAATCTGCTCTTATAGGTAATTCTTTGTGTCCTCTATCAATTAATACAGCTAATTGTATTTGTGCAGGCCTTCCTGAATCAACCACAGCATCTATTGCTGCTCTTACAGTTCTACAAGTATATAAAACGTCATCTATCAATATTACTTTTTTCCCAATTATATTTACTCCTAAATTTAAATTGTTAACTTTTGGTGTATCCTTAATTTCCGTTATATCATCTCTATATAAAGTTATGTCTACTGAACCAACAGGTACTTTAATTCCTTCAATATTTTCTATATTCTTAGCTATTCTTTCAGCTAATGGATATCCTCTTCTTTTAATGCCTACTAAAACTATATCTTCAACGCCCTTATTTCTTTCAATTATCTCATGAGATATTCTAATTAATGTTCTTTTAATAGCTTTATCATCTAATAAGTTTGCCTTTAAATTCATTTTATCACCTCTATTTTCTTAATAAATTCAATAAGTCTAAATAATATTTTGGCAATTCAGAATCAAATTCCATATATTTTTTAGAAGTTGGATGTATAAATCCTAAAGTTTTTGCATGTAAAACTTGGCCATTAAGCTTAAATTTTTGTTTTTTACTTCCATATAAAGGATCTCCAACTAAAGGATGCCCAATTGAAGACATATGAACTCTTATTTGATGTGTTCTTCCTGTTTCCAACATACATTTAATCAGAGATGTGTTATTATTATATTGTTCTAAAACTTTATAATGTGTCACAGCCCTTTTCCCATCTTCAACAATAGCCATCTTTAATCTATCTTTTTTATTTCTACCTAGTGGCTTATCTATAGTTCCTTCTAAGTTATTAAATTTTCCTTCAACTAATGCATAGTATTCTCTTTTTATACTATGCTCTTTAAATTGCTCTGCTAAGGCATTATGTGCATCATCATTTTTAGCAATTACTAATATTCCAGATGTGTCTTTATCAATTCTGTGAACAATCCCTGGCCTAATTACTCCATTTATTCCAGACAAATCATTACAATGATATAAAAGACCATTTACCAAAGTTCCTGAGTAATTCCCAGGAGCTGGATGTACAACTACACCTTGAGGTTTATTTAGTACTATTATATCTTTATCTTCATAAATAATATTTAAATCTAATTTTTCAGGCTTAACATCTAATTCTATAGGTTCTGGCATAACCACTTCAACTAAATCTTTATCTCTTAACTTATAATTACTTTTTATTTTCTTTTCATTTACAATAACTGAGCCTGAATCTATTAATCCTTGAATAAAAGACCTAGATTTTCCTTGTATATTACATGATAAATATTTATCTATTCTTAATCCTATATCTTTTTCATTTGTTATTTTTAAAAAAAATTTATCCATTAATTAATCTCCATATTTTTTAATTCTTAACACATTATAATATATCAAAACCTCACACTCAATAGATAACTCTTATTAAAGCAAAAAAAAATCCGTTTAAAACGGATTTTTATTCTGTTTGTGCAAAAAAGCTTTTTATTTCATCCATATCTTCAGTATATACATCTTCTATTTCGTTTATATTCTTATGAGATAATTCTATACCGTTTTCCTTTTCTAACTTTTCTACAGGTTCAGAAACATTATAATTCTTAGTTAAGTCCTTTTCTAATTCATCAAAAGTTTCAGTTTGGGCATTCATAAAGTTTCTAAATTTAGCTCTAAACTTAATAAATTCTTGTTTTACTTTTTCATATTCATCATTAATAGATACTACATCATTATGTGCTTTATCTAATATTTTCTTAGCTACTTCATTAGCATTTTTCAAAATCATATCAGATTCCTTTTGAGATGTTTCTCTAGCTTGTTCTGCAGCATTTTGCGCTAATAATAGAGTATTTTGTATAGTATTCTCTATTTTAACATAATGTTCTAACTTTTCATTCACTCTAGATAAGTTTTCCTTAAGTCTTGAATTTTCCTTATAAAGTTCTTCATAATTTTCTATGATTTCATTTATAAATTCATCAACTTCCTCACTATCATACCCTCTAAATCCCTTTTTAAATTCTTTATTGCTTATATCAATTGGAGTAAGCTTCATAAAATCACCTCTATCTATTATACATATTTTTTTACAATAATTCTTTGTTTTCCACTTCTCGTTTCACCAATTATATCCCCAACTATATATTTTCCATTACCTCTTATAGTTAGTCTGGTACCTTTTAAAAGTTCTTGACTCTTATCTTTTGATTTAACATAATTAACTAAAACCTTACTACTATCTAATAATTCTATGGCTTTAGATCTAGATATATTTGCAAGCTTAGCCACAACACTATCTAAACGTAGTGACTGTACATTAATTGAAATCTCATCAAAATCTATAGATGGTAAATCTACTAAATCATATAGAATACTTATTTCTACAGGTGATTTTCCAATAGAAGCTAAATTATTTAAAATATAGCTGCTTATATCTTCCATAACAGGTACATAAGCTCTATCATCTTTTACAACTACATCTCCAATTTTATTTCTATCTATTCCCAAGGATAATATTGCACCTAAATAATCCTTATGTCTTAAGTTAGAAAAATTAGACTTATTCCTAATTTGCAATGCTTCTATAGGATAATCTATATTATATTTATTGTTAAATGCTATTACTCTTCTTTCAGCTTCTTCAAAAAGTCCATTAGTGACAATTTTGAAATCACTATTTTGACAATTTTCTTGAAAAAAACTCCATATATTAGGTGGACAAAAACTATTTGAAAAAATAGTTATATCTTTTTCAAAGGCTAATTTATAATTTTCATATATCTTTATAGCTTCATTTACATCATCTTCAGAAAAATTTTTAAGAATATATTCTTTATTAACCATTGAAAAACATCCTTATATAAGATATTAACATTATTGCAAATAAAGGTGAAAAGTCAATAATATTATTTTTAAAAACCTTATATTGTATAGTTTTAAATGGCTTTAAAACTGGATAATTAAATGATGTAATTATATTATAAAAAGTATTTTCTCTTACTTTAGGAAATAATGACATTATAACTTCTAATAAGATGCTTATCTCTAATACTATAGTTAATAATCTTATTATAAAAAAAACTAGATTTATATAAATCTCCCCCTACTTATTCCAGTTAAATAATGCTTTAGAGCTTAATTCATTTTTTAATTCACTTGTTACCTCAACATTTGAAGGTGAAAGTAAATAAACTCTTTGTTCTATTTCTTGTAAGGTTGCTCCTAAAACATAGCAAGATCCACTTATAAAGTCTACTAGTCTTTGTGCTATCTTAGTTTCTAATACTGTTGCATTTACTAAAACAATTTTTCTAGCTTTAATAGCATCTGCAATTTCTCTAGCATCATCATAATTAGTTGGTTTAGTTATCATAACCTTCGCTGTAGATGATGTATGAATATTAACAACTTTATTTCCTTTTTGCTTTGAAATTATTGGCTCTATTTCTTCTTCAACTTCTTCATCTATTTCAGTTTCTTCTAAATCATCAAACTCGTCTTCATACTCTCCAAGACCCATTATTTCTTTAAACTTTCCAAACATGTTACCCATTTGTCAATCCTCCTACTACATTTCTTTTTCCAAAAATTCCTTCTCCAATTCTTATTAAATTGGAACCTTCTTCTAGGGCTATTTCATAATCATGGGTCATACCCATTGATAAAATTTCCATCGAGATATTCTTATATGTATTGTTACTTAAATTATCGTAAATAGCTTTCATTTCTTTAAAGTAAAATCTATTCTCTTCAACACTTCCCTTTGGTATTATAGCCATTAAACCTCTAACTTTAATATTATTACATTTCTCAATTTCTATAATAATATTATTTAAATCTTCTTTTAAAAAACCTCCTTTGCTTTCTTCTTTTCCAATATTAATTTGAATTAAAAGATTAGCTATAGAATTTTTTTTAGAAAACTCATCTTCTATTTTTTTCAAAAGCTTGATACTTGATAAGGAATGAATTAAATAAACCTTATCAACCAAATATTTCACTTTATTTGTTTGCAAATTACCTATAAAATGCCACCTTATATCATCAGGCAAAACTTCTTCTTTATAAAGAAGCTCTTGTACTTTGTTCTCTCCAAAATCCCTTTGGCCTAATTTGTAAGCTATATTAATATCTTCTATAGGCTTAGTTTTAGATACAGCAACAAGTGTTATATTTTTTGATATACTTTTTTTAATTTCATTCAAATTTTCTTTAATACTCACTGTACATCCTCCTAAAGAAGCTTACTTAGATAATTTATTAATTCTTCAAAAAAGCTTAAAATCCTTTAAATTTTATTATTTTTATTAAATTTATTTAGCTTCATATCTTTCCATATAATTTGCTTCAGTATTTTGTTTAGTAGCAGATATGATTATTTCATCTTTTTCTTCTATTTCTACCTTAATCTTTCTAAGTAATAATTTTTGTATAATACTATTCTCTGCTAGTAATGCTGCCTTAAGCTCTTGAGGATTCCCTATTGCATAAACTTCAAAAGGAGCGAAAATCCTAGATTCATCTTCAAAGCCAATAAATGCCCAATTACAACTAACAGAGGTATTTGGTAATATTCTATGATCATTAATTGAAACTGCTTCTGCTCCTGCACTTCTTAGTTCATTTAATATGTGTGCCATATCATCTTCATGGAGTATTTTTCTAAATATTTCATGCTTTGTGTCTAATAATTTATTTATGTCACCATCTTGTAATTTAATTATTATTCCTGGACCTTTTATAGTAGAAATTCCACTTAACGCTCCGTAATCAACTAATTGGTTTTTCATATCTTCAATTAACTTTTTGTTTTTTTCAGGATCATTATCGCTATATTTGCTAATTTGGTACCTATAATCAATATTTTCACTTTTAAGATTATCTATTTCTTTATAAAGCTGATTTCTCTCTTCAACTGCTTTTTTATAGTCTATGGCATTTAAAGAAGATATACTTTTTGTAACTTCACTTAAATCCACACTATTTATTATTAAAAAACCTGTAAAAATTGATGCTAATAAAATAAAACCTTTTCCCTTATTGAAATTCATTTATTCACCATTTTTACGAGTCTTTAACCTTTCGATTAATAATCTTCTTATCACAGCAAAATTATCAAAAATTCTTCCTCCAAAAACTATAACAGCAGCTATATACATTGGTATTCCAAGCTTATCACCTAAATAAGCAAGACCAGCAGCTAAAATTGCGTTACCAAAAAAACCTGAAATAAAAATATCAGCTTTAAAATTTTTTGACAAAGAAGCTCTAACAGCTCCAAACACAGAATCTAAGCAAGCAAGTATTGCTACAGAAATATATGAAGAGAAGGTTTCTGGTATATTTACATGCAGAATTAATCCTAAAAGTACACCTATTAAAAGTCCTATAAATGCTATCATTTTACTCCTCCTTCTTCTATTCTACTGGTTTAATATACTCATTCTTTAATGATTGAGTAGTTTTATTTATTATAATCTCATCACTTTCTTTAACTTCGCAATAATAATTTTGTAAAGCTCCATAGTCTAATACACCTTGGAAATTTGCTGCCACACTCAGTGCTTGCTTATCTCCAATAGCCTTTATGATTATTTTTTCCTTTGGATCTATTTTTGCTGCTGTCCCAACCCAAATCCAATTTCCAGAATTCTTAATTCCACTTTGAGGTGTTAATCTATAGTCATTAATTGATATTGCTTCAGCTTTTATATATCTAAGAGAGTTGATTACATGAACAATTTCATCTTCACTTATAATACTTCTAGAAATATCGCTACTAGATCCAAATATATTCGACTTTGGTGTTATTGTTATTGTTATTCCTGGGCCTTTAACATCTACTAATCCTAAATTCATTCTTGCATTATCTAATTGTTTTTTTATTTCTGCTTCAACAGCACCTTCTTGAGAAACCTTTTCTTCTAGTTGCTTTAATTCATCTGATAATGATGTATTGACTTTTGTTAACTCTTCTTTTTCTTTTTTTAAAGCTTCTATTTCTGATAAAATATCTAAATTCTTATTAGACATATTTGCTTTATTTTTTTCATTTAACATTTTAAATTGATGTGCTAATAGAAAGCCTAGAAATGCACAAACAATAGCTAATAATATCTGCGATGTAAGTTTCTTCATATATCTTCTCCTTTCCTACTGATTTTGTTTAATTACAGGTGATCCCTCAAAGCTCAAATTAATATAACCATTTGTAATAGTTCCTTGTTCTATAAGGTTTAAAGCTATATTCATCTTATCTTTTAAATCCAAACTGTTTCCTAATATTATTTCTACATTTCCTATATAACAAATAATATTATCTAAATCCAATATATTTATTTCAGTTATTTTAAGCTCTTCGGGTATAACTTCTATCATCTTATAAAAAACATCTAAAACATCAGGTAATTCTTTATCATCTAGTATTTTACTGCCTACTACTTTTTCTGACACATCAACACCAGACAATTTAGTTAATTTTCTATCCCCTAAATCATCTATTTCTTCTACAATTACACCTTCATTATTTATAGCCTTTATTTTATCGTTACTAATAAGATAAAAAGCTATTTTATTTTCAGCTACATTAATATTAATACTGTTAATACCTTTTTTTCTTATTCTAACTTCTTGAACGTAAGGATTGGATTTCACTTCTTTTTCAATCTCATTATAGTCCAATGTAAAAATATTTTTCCCAATGTTATATTTTAACTTCTCTTGTAAATTTTCATTTGATATTGTAACTAGTCCTGTAATATTAATCTTTTTTAAATTAAATATGGGTGCCTTGTATATAAAAATAATAATTCCAAGTATAAAAACAAATAATCCAAGTACTATTCTTTTTATAAGTTTTTTTCTTCTTTTTTTTATTACAAATTTATTTACATTAGTATTCATAGTTCTCTCACTTTTACATAATAATATATATCTTATATAATATCACTTTTTGGGTATTTTTTCATTATAAAATTTTACTTAACTTAAAAATTTATAATAATTTAATATTTTTGCACTTTATCTCAAACGAAAAAAAAGAGTTGATTTTTAAATATAAAATCACTCTTCTTTATAATTAAACACTTTTACCTTTAACTTGTCTTGATATGTTTAAAAGTATTCCCATAGCCATCATATTAATTACAAGAGATGTACCTCCATAACTTATAAAAGGCATTGGCACTCCAGTTACAGGCATTGAACCAGTTACAACTGCTATATTTATTATGGATTGAACTGCTATTATAGAAGTAATACCTATAGCTAATAAAGTCCCATAAGAATCTTTAGCCTTCATAGCTACTTTAATTCCTCTCCAAACAAAAAATACAAATATAGAAATTATGAATAAGCACCCAATTAAACCAAGTTCTTCTCCTATTATAGAAAAAATAAAGTCGTTATGTGGTTCAGGCATATATAATGTTTTTTGTCTTGATTGCCCAAGCCCAAGACCAGTTACTCCACCTGCACCTAAAGCATAAAATGACTGAATTAATTGATATCCATCTCCTGCTGGATCTTTCCATGGATTTAGAAAATTAAGCATCCTTGCTCTTCTATAATCTTCTCCAAATATAAAGAACATAACTGCAACTAATAAAACTGGAGCAACTTTACCAAATAAATCTTTAAGTTTACCTCCTGCAACAAAAAGTAAAATAAAGGTTACTATCATAATAATTGCAGCAATACTTAGATTTTTTTCAGCTAAAATCATTACAGCATAAAAACCTGACACTCCTAAATAAGGAACTATTCCAGACCAAAACTTTTTAATTCCATCACCCTTTTCATCTAAACTCATTGCTAAAAATAAAACAACAGCATATTTACATAATTCAGATGGTTGGAATGATAGTGGACCTAATTGTATCCATCTTTTTGCTCCATTTACCGCCGGAAAGAAAAATACTGCAATTAATAATGGAACAGTAGTAATAAGAATATGTGGAGTAATTTTACGTAATTTATGATAATCAATATTAGACATAACTCCCATAGCTATTAATCCTGTTATAGCCCAAATCAATTGTTTCTTTAAATATACCATACTATCTCCATCTTTAAACATAGCATAGTAAGAACTAGCAGAGTAAATCATAATTACTCCAATTGCAAGCAAAAGAATAACAGCATAAAATATACCATAGTCTATTTCTCCTATTTTAGCCTTTTGTTTTGCTGCTCTCATATAACCTCCTCCAATCAAAATGATTAAAGGGCCATAAATCCTATAAAGCATAACACTACAGTAATAAGTGCAAAAACTGTTACTATTTTAGTTTCACTCCATCCTATCTGTTCGAAATGGTGATGTATTGGTGCCATTCTAAAAAGCCTTTTACCTCTTAATTTATAGGATGAAACTTGTAATATTACAGAAATAGTTTCGAAAACATAAATTCCACCAACTATAAATAATATAAGTGGTAGTTCTAATATTAATGCTATAGTAGCAATTGCACCTCCTATAGCTAAAGATCCTGTATCTCCCATAAATACCTTTGCTGGATATGCATTAAACTTTAAGAATCCAAGTAATCCACCAGCTAAAACTATAGAAAATATAGCTAGTGACTCATGTCCCATAGTAAATGATACTACTGCAAAAAAAGTTAAAACTAAAATGCTTACAGTAGATGCTAATCCATCTAAACCATCTGTTAAATTAACCGCATTAGTGGCTCCTGCGTAATAAATTATTACAAAAGGTATATATAGTATTCCTAATGGCAGTATAGTATTTATGAATGGAAATCTTAAACCAGTTCCTAAATTCACATACCCATAAACTGCAATTGCAGTAGAGAAAATAATTAGTAACAACATTTTTTGCCAAGCTTTTAAGCCTTCATTTTCTTTTTTTAAAATTTTTAATATATCATCTAAAAATCCAATGAATCCAAAAGCTATTAATGAATAAAGCCCAATCATAGCTTCATCTGTAGGTTTAAATCTCATAACCAACATAACTATCAATGTTGAAATAATAAATATTAGCCCACCAATAGTTGGAGTTCCTGCTTTTTTAAGATGGCTTTGAGGCCCTTCTTTTCTAATATTTTGTCCGAATTTTAATTTTGTTAGCATAGGAATTATTATTGGTCCTAATATTATTGTTATTATAAAAGACAATACTAACCCTATAACTATTTTTGATGTTATAATGTCTATTAACTTATCCCCCATTGTCACTGCCATATAAGGCAGTTCACCTCCTTTGTTATATTTGTACCTCTTCTAGTGAACTTACTATTTCTTCAAACTTCATTCCTCTTGATGCTTTTACTAAAATTACATCATTCCTTTTGATTATGTTGTTTAAATTCTTAATAAAGTCCTCTTTATTTTCAAAAGTTATAATATTATCTAAAGAATATCCTTTTTTATAGCAATCCTTATATTGACCTATTGCTATTAGTAAATCAATTTTTCCTTTAGCATAATACCCAACATCAGTATGTGCATTTATTGATTCATCACCAAGTTCATTCATAGTTCCTAGTATTGCAATTTTTCTTCCATCTTTGTATGAATTAAGAACATCTATTGAAGATTTCATAGAATCTGGACTTGCATTGTAACAATCATTTATAATTGTAAAATTTTCTTTTTTTATTACTTGCAGTCTCATTGATGTTGCTTCTAAATTCTTAATCCCTTTTTCCATTTCAGAGAAAGATACATTTAACTTCTTTGCTACTGCTATAGCTATCATTGAATTTAAAACATTATGCTTACCTGCCATTGGGATTTTAAAGTTAAATTCATCTTCTTTAGCTTTTACTGTAAAGGAAGTATTATCCTCCTTTAGTATAATATTATAAGCATAGACATCATATTCATGATTATATCCAATTCTTAAAATTTCAAAACACTTATTTTTTATTTTTAATAAGTTCGTATCTTCGCCATTAATAATTAAAGTATTATTTTCATCAAAATAGTTGAATATTTCTGATTTTGCTTTTAATATGTTATCCTGTGTTTTTAAATTTTCAATGTGAGATAAACCTATATTGGTAATAACTGCAATATCAGGTCTTGCACAATTCGCAAGTACATCTATTTCCCCTAAATTACTCATTCCCATTTCTAATACGGCTACATCATATGAGTTATCAAGTTCTAAAATCATAAGTGGTAATCCTATTTGATTATTAAAATTGCCTTTAGTTTTAAAAACCTTATACTTATCACTTAAAAATGCAGCTATTAAATCCTTAGTTGATGTTTTACCACAAGATCCAGTAACTCCCACAACTTTTATACCAAGTTTTTTTCTATAGAAACTTGCTAAATCTAATAAAGCTTTTTCTGAATTTACTACTTTTATTACAGTTCCAAAATCCTTTAAATCTTCTATATTAAATAATACTTCATCTACAATTGCTACTGAAGCACCTTTTTCAAAGGCATCACCCACAAATTTATTACCATTAAATCTTTCTCCGTTAATAGCTAAATATAAATTATTAACTTCTATTTTCCTTGTATCTATACAAATCTTATTAAAATCTTTTTTTCCTTCAACTATTACTTTTCCAGCAGTAGCTTCTATAACTTCATTTAAAGATAATTCCACCTTACACACCTCTATTATTTTCTTTTATTTGCTAGAATTTCATCAACTACTTCTCTTTCATCAAAATGAATTACACCTTCATTTGTTATTTGATAATTTTCATGACCCTTTCCTGCTAGTACTACTACATCACCTTCTTCAGCCATACTTAATGCAAGTTTTATGGCTTCTGATCTATCTTCTATGGCAATATAGTTTGATTTATTTATACCTACAATTATTTCTTTTATTATAGCCATCGGATCTTCTTCTCTAGGATTATCAGATGTAATAATAGCTAAATCAGCTAATTCTGTTCCAATTCTACCTAATTCGGCTCTCTTTACCTTATCTCTATCTCCGCCGCAACCATATACTGCAATTAATCTGTTCTTTGTATAATCTTTTAGTGTTTCTAATATATTTTTAAGTCCATCAGGAGTATGTGCAAAATCAATTATTATATCATAAGGAATATCATATTTATATCCTATTCTTTCACATCTTCCAGGAACAACAACGTCTAAAAGACCTTCTTTGATGTATTTTTTGTCTACATCTAAAATATTCATTGCTGCAATTGCTCCTAATGCATTATAAACATTATACTCTCCTGGTAAAACTGAATAATAATTATCTCCATTTACATTAAAGTGAATATCGCCTTCTTTTAACATAACTTCAGAAGCTTTAAAATCACTTACATCTTTTATTGAATATGTCTTTACTTCTTTATTACCTAGATTCTCAATATCTGTTACTATTCTATATCCATAATCATCATCTACATTTATTACGCAATTTTTACTTCTTTCAAACAACTTAAACTTAGCGCTATAATAATTTTCAAATGACTTATGGAAGTCTAAATGATCCCTTGTTAAATTTGTAAATATTCCAACTTCAAATTCGCAACCATAAACCCTATCTAGATATAATGAGTGTGATGATACTTCCATTACACAATATTCGCAGTTATCATCTACCATATCCTTAAATAACTTTTGAAGTTCTAAAGATTCTGGAGTAGTTCTTTCTGATTTTACCTTTTTATCTCCAATATAATTAGCTATTGTTCCAACTAATCCAACTTTTTTCCCAGCCTTTTCAAGCATAGACTTTAGTAAATATACTGTTGTAGTTTTACCATTAGTTCCTGTTACGCCAATTAATTTTAGTTGTTTTGTTGGATGACCATAATAGTTTGCTGACATAATAGCTAATGCTTTTCTGCCTTCTTTTACTAATAAAACTGTTACATTTTCATCATCAATGTTTATGTCTTTTTCACATAAAATAACTTTTGCACCAGCTTTAATTGCTTTATATGCATAATCATGTCCATCAACTTCAAAACCTGTAAGACAAACAAATAAGTCTCCTTCTTTTATTTTTCTACTATCATATTGGATGTGGTTTATCTCAATATCTTGGCTACCACTTAAGACTTCATAGTTTACTCCATTTAATAAATCTAATAACTTCATTTCACCATCTCCTTAATATTCTAAACGAAATCCCTATATCTTTTGTATATAAATTTAGCATGTGAGTTTCCCACATGCTAATGTAAAGGGATATTCTAATCAATCTCCATATTCTTCATTTAATTCTAATTTAACCTTAGTTCCCTTAGTAATTATCTCTCCCTTTTGTATACTTTGTTTCACTATTATTCCTTCTCCATCATAAGAAAAAGCAATTCCAAGGTCATCTAAAATTTTCGTTGCTACCTCCAGGGTGTAGCCCCTTAATTCTGGCATAACAACATATTTATTATAAGACTCTACGTCTCCTGTGTCTATATTAATCTTAGAATTTTCTTTAATGGTATACCCTGGATAAGGCTTTACATTTGTAATTATATCCCCATTTCCATTAATATTATACTCTATATTGTATTCTTTTAATATTTTTTTACCTTCTTCTACTTTTAGTCCTCTAATTTCTGGTATAACTATTTCTTTTACTATGCTATCAATATCATCTTTCCCCATATTTTCACTCATATAATTAAATATATCAGTAAACAATATGTTAGCTAAAGGTGCAACAATTTGACCTGCATAATAAGTTCCAGTTCCAGGTTCATCAATAGAAATAAATACAGTGATTTGAGGATCATCTGCTGGTGCAAATCCTGCTAGAGATGAAATATATTTACCAGATTCATAACCTCCACCTTTAGGATTTACCTTTTGAGCAGTTCCTGTTTTTGCTCCAATATGATATCCTTCAACATAAGCTTTACTTGAACCTCCATAAGATACTGTCCTTTCTAAATAATCTCTTAAAATAGCAGTTTTTTCTTCTGACAATACATCTACTATATTAGGTTCAAAGGTCTTTTCTGTAACTACTTTCCCTTCTTGGTCAGTATAAGTTATTTCCTTCATCAAATGAGGTTGTATTAACTTTCCTCCATTTATAATGCTATTATAAGCTGTCATATATTGAACTGCGTTTACTGTATTTGTTTGTCCAAATGAAATTGTAGCTAAATCTGCCTCATTTATATTTTCTGTCTTTTTTATTATCCCTTTAGCTTCTCCTGGCAAATCTATTCCACTCACTTGTCCAAATCCTAATTTTTTAATATACTCATTTAACTTTTCCTTACCTATTCTTTTCCCGATTTCCATAAATCCTACGTTACATGAATTTTGTAAAATCTCAGGTAATGTCTGGGTACCGTGTCCAGAAGTTTTCCAGCATTTTATAGTATGTGGCCCTATTTTTAAGCTTCCATTACAATTAAAAGTATCACTTTCTTTTACTAATCCTTCTTCTAAATTACCTATCATGGTTACTACTTTAAAGATAGATCCTGGCTCAAATGTGTCATTTACTAAATGATTTCTCCACATTTTTTGTACTTTTTCTGATAAATTTTCTCCGTCATAATTTTCTGCTCCTTCATATGGTTTATTTGGATCAAAATCTGGTTTATTAACCATTGCAAGTATCTCTCCATTATTAGGATTCATTATTATTATAGATACTTGTTTTGCTAAATTATCCTTATATCCTTTTTCCGCCACCTTTTCAGCAAAGGCTTGTAAATTTGAATCTATGGTAAGAACTAAATCTTTACCATTTACTGGTGCCGTAAATTCTGAAATAGTATATGGAAGTTCATCATTATACTTGCTAAGCTCTGATATTCTTAATCCAGGTTTTCCAGATAAATACTCATTGTACTCTAATTCAACGCCTGTTAATCCTTGACCATCAATATTTGTACTTCCTAAAACATGAGCTAAAAAATTACCATTTGGATAATATCTTTTTGTGTCTGGAGAAACTATAACTCCAGGTATGTTTAAATTCTTAACCTTATCTGCTTCATCTTTTTCTATTCTTCGAACTAAAATTGCAGCTCCTGCATCTGCCCCACTAGGTAATTTAGTATTTAATTTATCTATAACTTTTTTTTCGTCCATATTAAGTGCTTCTGATATACTAGGTGCTATATCATTTATGGTAAGATTTTCTTTTCTTAAATGTCCTTTTATTGAGTTCAAGTCAAAATCTACTCTATATACATTGGCTGATATTGCAAGTTCTACTCCATTTCTATCTAATATCTTACCTCTACGAGCGTCAATTTTAACCTCACTTGTCCATTGTTCTTCTGCTCTTGCAGAATATTCTTCTCTTTTAACTATCATTATGTAGGACAGTCTTATTATTAAAAGAGTAAATAAACATATTAATGTTGTAAGCGCTAATGATATTCTTTTTTTCATTAGCGCTTTATCTCTAAAAATCTTTTTATTCACATCAATGCCTCCATGTAATTAATTAATAACATGCAGAGTATTATTAATACTCTTTATCTGGCAAGTGTACTATTTTATTACTTATGTTACTCTTTAATATTAGCAAAGAAATCTTTTGTTATATTTACATATATAATGTCATCTTTTTGAGAAACTTTCATTCCTTCTTTACTTGCAAAAGCTTTAATATCACCAAGAGAAGAAAACTTTAATAAGTTAACTCTTAATGCTTCATTTTCTGCTGTGATTGTTTTTACTTCTGTTTTTACATTGCTTAAATCATTTTGTAATCTATACATTTTCCCATCCCGAGCAATTGTTAAAACTCCTAAGACTAATGCAATAGATGCAACTTGTAAAATATTCTTTACAACAGCTTTTTTAGCTTCTCTTTGTTTTCTTTGCTGCTCTTTTCTTTGTCTATCAATACTTTCTCGTTCTTGTTTTCTTCTTTCCTCATCATATCTTCTCTTTGGATTTAAGACTGTATTTCCCCTAATATAATCATATTCCTTACTAACCATTTTATTACACCCCCATGTTACTTAACTTGATTTTTTTATTATATCCTCTCGATTACCCTTAATTTTGCACTTCTACTTCTTGGATTTTCATCAACTTCTTCTTTTGATGGTTCAATGGCTTTTCTTGAAATAATTTTTACTTTTGCCTTTCCTCCACATATGCATATTGGAAACTCCTTAGGACATGTACATGCTGTTGCTAATTCTTTAAATTTAAGTTTTACGATTCTATCTTCTAAAGAATGGAATGTTATTATTGCCATTCTTCCTCCCTTATTTAATCTATTTACTCCGTCTTCAATAGCCTTGTTTAGTATTGAAAGTTCACTATTCACTTCTATTCGAATAGCTTGGAATGTTCTTTTTGCTGGATGAGGTCCTTCTCTTCTAGCTTTTGCAGGTATAGCCGCTTTAATTATTTCTACTAATTCTAATGTAGTTTCAATATTTTTCTCTTCTCTTTTTTCTACTATAAATCTAGCTATTCTTTTAGCAAACTTCTCTTCGCCATAATCTCTTATTATTCTATAAAGCTCTTCTTCATCATAATTATTTACTACTTCGTAAGCAGATAATAAATTATCTCTATTCATTCTCATATCTAGAGGTGCATCTTGCATATAGCTAAATCCTCTATCTCCAGTATCTAATTGATAAGAAGAAACTCCAAGATCCATAAGCATCCCATCTATTTTTTCAATTCCTAACTCATTTAATATTGAATCTACATTATAAAAATTATTATGTACATATTTAACATTTTTATAATTCTGTAATCTAGCACTTGCAGCTTTCAACGCATCTCTATCTTGATCTATTCCTATTAATAGACCTTTATCAGAAAGATTTTTTAATATTTCTGATGAATGTCCACCCCCGCCTAAAGTACCATCTACATATATTCCATTATCTTTTATATTCAATCCCTCTATACACTCATTCAATAGTACAGATACATGTTTAAACTCCATAAAATTTCTCCTTATATTCCTAAATCACTCATTTTTTCAGCAATAGAATCAAAATCTATATCAGACTCATTATATTCTATCCACTTTTCCTTACTCCAAATTTCAACTCTAGTTAGTACACCTATACTTACTATTTCCTTTTCTATACCTGCATATTCTTTTAAGTTTTGAGGAATCAACCCTCTTCCTTGTTTATCTACTTCAATTTCACAAGCACCTGAGAAAAAAAACCTTACAAATGCTCTTGCATCCTTATTTGTAAGTGGTAAAGATTTAAGCTTAGCTTCTAAAGCTGTCCATTCTTCCATAGGATAAGCGTAAAGACATCCATCTAAGCCTTTAGTAATAACGAACTTATTACCTAAGCCCTCTCTTAGTTTAGAAGGAACTATCATTCTGTTTTTGGCATCTATTGCATGCTGATATTCTCCAATAAACATCTATAAACCACCTTCGCTAAAAATTCTCACCACTTTCAACCACTTTCAACCACTTTATATTTTTATTTTATATTTTTTTTATAAATACTTCAAGATTTATTTATCTTATTGGAATATTTTATTAAAAAAATAAAAAAGGTTGATAAAAATCAACCTTTTAATTTACTAAATCTTATATATTAAATCTAAAATTAACTACGTCTCCATCTTTCATAACATAATCTTTACCTTCTAATCTGTAAAGACCTTTTTCTTTTGCTGCTGCTTCAGAACCACATTCAACTAAATCATTATATGATACTATTTCAGCTCTTATAAATCCTCTTTCAATATCTGAATGTATTTTTCCTGCAGCTTGTGGGGCCTTAGTTCCTTCTTTTATAGTCCAAGCTCTTACTTCCTGAACTCCTGCAGTTAAATAACTTATTAATCCTAATAAACTATAGCTTGCTCTTATTAACTTATCTAATCCAGATTCTGTTAAACCATATTCACTTAACATTTCAAGTTTCTCATCTTCTTCTAAACCAGATAGTTCTTCTTCAAGCTTTGCACAAACCACTACTATTTCTGAATTTTCAGACTCAGCATGTGCTTTTACTTTTTGTACATATTGATTATTTGTATTACCTTCCATCATATCATCTTCTGATATATTACATGCATAAAGAACTGGTTTTGAAGTTATTAAAAATAATCCTTTTATTATTTCTTCTTCTTCCTCAGTTACTTCTAATGTTCTTATTGGTAAATTCTTTTCTAGATGTTCTTTTACCTTTTCCATTAAAGCATACTCTTCCTTAGCCTTTTTATCTCCTGATCTAACTTGTTTCATAGTTCTTTCCATTCTTCTTTCAAGAACTTCTAAATCCGCAAATATTAATTCTAAATTTATAGTTTCTATATCTCTAATAGGATCAACAGACCCTTCAACATGCACTACATTTCCATCATCAAAACATCTAACTACATGAACAATTGCAGATACTTCTCTAATATGAGATAAAAACTTATTTCCTAATCCTTCTCCTTTAGATGCTCCCTTAACTAGCCCAGCGATATCATAAAACTCTACAGCTGTATAAACTTTCTTTTTAGTGTTATACATTTTTTCTAAAACATCTAATCTCTTATCAGGTACGCTAACTACCCCAACATTTGGTTCAATGGTACAAAAAGGATAGTTTGCTGATTCAGCTCCTGCCTTCGTTATTGCATTAAATAAAGTACTTTTACCTACATTAGGTAAACCAACTATTCCTAAATTCATCTATGTACATTCCTTTCATTACTTATTCACATCTTTACATCTTTAAAATTATACTCCACTATTGAAATTATTTCAATATATAAAGCTACTAACCTTCTTAATCCGATGCTTCATTGTATTTCCAGTGTAAAAGAAATATTTTAGATAAAAATACTATATAGGAGGCGATTTTTTTGAAAAGTTTTAAAAAATTAACTTTAATATTTATACTATCTCTTTTTATATTTAACTTAATAACATTAAAAGTTAAAGCATCAGATGATTTAGAATTAAATTGGTATTTTGTTAAAAGAGGTGATGTTAAAACTCCAGAGCAGCCAAAGGAATCTAAGAGTTTTCTATCTGAATATGATGGCTATTATGTTGGTGATACTAACTCAAAGGTAATCTACTTAACCTTTGATGAAGGATATGAAAATGGTAATACTCCAAAAATATTAGACACATTAAAAGAAGAAAATGTACCTGCAGCTTTTTTTGTAGTAAAACCTTATATAAAACAAGAGCCTGAAATAGTCAAAAGAATGGTTGATGAAGGGCACTTAGTTTGCAATCATTCATCTCATCATCCATCAATGGCCAGTATAAAAAATAATGAAAAATTTAAATTAGAATTCTCTGAAGTTGAAGATGAATATAAATCTTTAATTGGAGAGGATATGCCTAAATTCTTTAGACCTCCTATGGGAAAATACTCAAAAAACTCATTAAGACAAACTAAAGAATTAGGTTACAAAACTATATTTTGGAGTTTTGCATATAAAGATTGGTTAGTTGATAATCAACCTGAAGAAACTTCTGCAATAAAAAAAATAGTTAGTGGAGCTCATCCAGGATGTATAATGTTATTACATTCAGTTTCTAATACAAATGCAAAAATTTTAAAAGATGTTATAAAAGAATTAAAAGCTCAAGGTTATGAATTTAAGTCATTAAATGAATTACCTTAAAATATTGCAAAAAAGAACTTGTTCTGCAATAAAAAATCAATAATATTAAATAAAAGAAGAAACTCCTTATAGAATTTCTTCTTTTATTCTGTGTTTCAGTTTATAAATTTTTAATTTAAAACTGTTGTGTAGCATCCTTAAACTAAAAAATTCCTATATTCTATTTAGGATAAATAATTTTATCTACTTCTTTCATCAAATTGCTTTTCTTAAAATATGAATCATTAATAATTCTACTACACTTTTCTTCTATTTTATCAAGGAATTCTTCTTCTCTTAAAAAATTCAAATTTACTTTAACATTAATTATCGCACTTTCAATTGCTGAATGTAATAAACTAGCTGCTACTCCAGCATCAGAAACTAAATTCTTGTTACCATACCTTACAGCAAATTCTATGTTATCATAAAACCTAATACACTCTTCTGCTAATTTCATAGGAGTATCCATTGCTTTAATAGTAAACTCTCTAATCTTGTCTTTTCGAAATTTTATTTCTTCATCACTGCTCTTTGGTAATTTATAAGTATCCATAAGTCCTAAAAAATCTTCTCTATCCTTTTCCATAAATTCTTGAGCTAGCAAAATTAAAGTCTTAGCTTCTTTTTGTAATGTTAGCATTTTTTCTTTTTCTTCATCTTTCAGCCTTTCATAAGCATTTTTACCTATAGTTAATGAATATACCATAGAATTTAAACTTGCAGAAAGTCCTAAAACTAATGCTGCAGTGCTTCCACCACCTGGAGACGGTGCTTCTGAAGATAATTCATATAGAAAATCTTCTACTTTATAATCTTTAAACAACATCTTAATTACCTCTCTTCCATAACATTTCTATATAACTTTAATATTTCACTAATAATCTTTTTCTTTGAATACTTTTCTATACACTCACTTCTAATTTTTTCTGAGTCGTAAAAACTTATATTTTGAGTCATGTAATACATAGCTTTTCCCAATTCATCAATATCATTAACTTTAACTAATAAACCATTATCTTTATTAATTATATCTTCAGCTCCACCATTATAAGTACCAATAACAGGTTTACCTGAAGCTAAAGCTTCAATGTATACAACTCCGAAGGTTTCATACTTTGAAGCAAGAACAAAAGCGTTACATCTACTCATATATTTTGAAACTTCTTCTCTAGACAAAGCACCTAAAAAGTCAATTTGCTTTTCTATTTTAAGTTCTTTAGCTAAACTCATTAAATCTAATTTTTGACTTCCATCTCCACCTATAATTAACTTTGTATTTTCATCTTTAAAATATTTTGCAAATGCCTTTATTAAAACATCCATTCCCTTTTCCCCTTCTAAAAATGCTAA
The DNA here is from genome assembly GCF_050315195.1 of Clostridium sp. SGI.024. NCBI lineage: Bacteria > Bacillati > Bacillota > Clostridia > Eubacteriales > Clostridiaceae > Clostridium > Clostridium sp. SGI.024. The sequence continues at coordinate 77,823 of NZ_JBNPON010000004.1, forward strand.
AGAGAAAAAAGTAAATGTCTCATTAGTGTCTTTGCAAATATTAAATTTTTCTACTGGAATTAAGTTATGTATTACTTTTATATCATTTCTTCCAGAGAACTCAGTCATTTCTTTTTTAAGTCCATTTCCAACAGCTACTAATGCATCCGCATCCAAATAAGATTTTTTAATAAATGGCTTATAGCTATCTTTAATATAAATAGCAGTCTTTAAAGATGAATGTTCTGTAATAATTAAAGGAATATTATATTTTTTTGATATATAGGCTGCGCTAATTCCTGCCCAAAAAGAAGATTGACAGTGAATTAAATCAACTTTTCCTTCTTTTTTCACTATCTCTCTATATAATCTATCTAATCTTCTATTAAACACACTAAACATTTTAGGGTTTTTAGGTAAATAATTAAAATTTTTATATCTATAAGTTTTTAATTTATCTTCAATACCATAACTAACTCCTATTTTCTCATTAACTTTAAATAATAATGTTAATGGCCATATTTCATTATATGCCACTGTAACTTTAATACCACTTTCTTGAATAGCTTCTGCTTGTTCCTTAAAAAAGCTTCCATGGACTGGATTTCTTTTATTATTATACCATGATGGTACAAACATAACATGCATTCCTAATCCTCCCTTAGAATAGAGTCTAGTCTTTTAGAGATATTCTCCCATTCATATTCAGTTATTTGACTGGATTTATTTCCACTAATAATTTTGTTTGTTAACTCTATAATTGAATCTTTAATATCTTTGCTATTATTGTTGGAAACTTTGCATTTATCTAAATTGCTAACTACATCAAGTATAGGATCATTTTCATCTCCTAAAACAACTAAGATATAAGCATAGCAACCAAAATAATCATAAATCTTTGCAGGAATTTGCTTAGAATTTTTATTTCCAAATAATAGTAGCACATCTGCATTTATCATATATCCTAAAGCTTCTTTATATGGAATTCTATTAGAAACTTTAACATTATCTATCTCAAGAAGCTCGTTTTTCACTTCTTCATCATCTATATTACCAAAAAATAAAACATTTAATTTATTATATAATAAAGCATTATCCCTCTTAATGTTTTTTAATGCTTTAATAAAAGGTCTTATATCTCTAAGTTTTGAAAATATTTCTCCAGCATATACTACGTTAATCATATTATCATTTATTAAAATAGGCTTTTCACTATTCTTAATATCGCTGTATACCTTAGCATCATATCCTCTTGTAATTATAAAGGTATCCTTACTATTCAAATTATATGTTCTTATATAATCATCTCTATTTGCTTTCGTAACAAAAATATGTTTATCAGCTAAATTAATTATTTCTCTTTCATATCTTCCTTCAAATTTTTTTCTAATAAGACTAGAACCTTCTCTTGTTGAGTCTTTAAGCCATGGATCACTCCAATAAGCTATCCATTTAAGATTTCTATACTTTTTCTTAATTCTGTAAGCACATATATGACTTGAAGGTGGTTCATGCATAGAAAACATAACATCAAAGTTTTCAATTTTCATAAGTTTACTTCCATATTTACTAGCTTTTATTGCCCAATATAGATACATATCAGGAATAGCAAATAAACTTTTAGCTTTTCTAAGTACTGCCTTTAGCTTTAATTTAAATTTATTATTACTGTGATTTTTCTCAAAATCATTTTTCTTCTTAGGCATTATCTTTTCAAAGACAATTCCTCCAGAAATGATATGTAATTTAATCTTTGGATCTAACATACTAAAAATATATTCATCATAATAAATTGAATTAGAAGGAAAGTTTACAGTCAAAAGATGAATTTCATTATTATCAATCTTAGCTAAATTATTCAAATATTGAAGGGTTTCAATAGATGCAGAATTATTAATTAATGGTGAATAACAAGCGACAAATAATATTTTCATTAACTTTCCCTCCCTATAAGTTTATTTTTAACAATATTTAAAGCTTCTTCAAATTCTTCTATTCTAAATATTTTACACAAAGCAAAAAATATTATAGCTCCTATTATTCCATCTAATATTATAATAAAAAATGAACTTTCTATCACAAGGAATTTATTTAAATAATATAACGTAATTATCATAATAACTGAGCTTATAAAAATCTTTATAACTTTTATTAAAAGCTCTTTAACATCAAATGTCCCTATTATCTTGCTTGTAGAGCTTAATAATAATAATGCAATAATAATTGCTGAAACTGATGTTGCAATTGAAATTCCTAATACTCCAAAAAATTTTGATAAAGTAATACTTAATATAATATTTACTATAACTCCAATAACTCCATTTATAGTTGTTACCTTTGTTTTTTTCATTGAAAATAAAGAAGAATTTAAAATATCTCTAACTCCTGCAAATGGTAATTGAATTGAATATCCCAAAAGAGCCATAGAAGTTAAAATCACTGCATTAGATTCAAATTTACCTCTTTCATATATTACTTTTACAATATCATTACTTAAAAACATTACTCCAAATGTAATTGGTACTAAAAACAAGCAAATTATAACTATTGATTTACTTAAATATTTCAAAAATCCATCCTTATCCCCTTCATTTAATTTGTTTGCCATAATAGGATAAACAACAGATACTAAAGATGTTGTAATCGCTGTACTAGCAAATTGTATAATCCTTTGAGAATATTCTAATGCTGCCATAGAGCCCGTAACTAATCCAGATGCTACACTTTTATCAACTAACATATTTATAGAGTTAGCACCTGCACCAATTATTACAGGAATAATAAGTATAATCATATTTTTAAGTTTTTCATCTTTAACATTAATATATAATCTAATCCTGTATCCATTTTTATATAGTGATGGTAATTGAATAATAACTCTTAATAAATTTCCTATAACATTTGCTATTGCTAACCCTACGATACTAACATCTTTAAATAATAATAAATATATAATAATAGGAAAATTGAAAAAAATCCCCAACAATGCTGGTACAACAAAATCTTCACACACTTGAAGTATTGATGCAAAACAAGCATTTATACAAAGTAGTATTATATTAAATAATGTTATTCTTGTTAAGAAAATAGTTAATTCTATCTTTTCAGCTGTAAAATTGGGTACAAAGACATTAACAATTTCTCTAGTAAAAATTAACCCTAAAATTATAATAAATATAGATATTAATGATAATATACTAATAATATTATTAGAGAAATTAAACATTTCATTTTTATTTTTACTATGCTTAATTTCACTTAGCATTGGTATAAATGTTGTAGAAATAGCAAGACCAACTATCATAAATACTGATTCTGGTATAGCTACAGATGCAACATATATATCATAAGAACCTTCAACTCCAAAATGATACGCAGCTAAAATATCTCTGCCAAAACCAATAACACGACTTAAAATAGTCATTGCCATCACTATGAAAGTTGCTTTAAATATTTTATTTTTATTCATTATTTTTGTTTCCCCTTACTACAAGTAATAAAAACTTAGGTATACTACCCAATCTTTTTATTCTCCAAGGCTCTTTTAATACTCTATATAACCATTCTAAACCTAATTTTATCATCCATTTTGGTGCTCTATTAACCTTCTCAGCAATAACATCAAAGCTTCCACCAACTCCCATAAAAATTTTACATGGTAATTCATTCATATAACTTACTATAAATTCTTCTTGCCTAGGACATCCCATTGCTACAAAAATCGCATATGGTTTTTTTTCTTTAATATCTTCTAATAATTCAAAAGGATTATCAATATTAAAATATCCATCTCTATATCCTGCTATATTAATCTCTGGAAACTCCATTATAATATTTGCTACACAAGCTTTTAAATTTTCATCTGTTGTGCCAAGCAAATAGATACTTTTATTTTCTAATGATAGCTTTTTAATAATTTCTTTCATTAAATCTATCCCTGCAATTTTTTCTTTAACAGGAGTTTTTAAATATTTAGCTGCAATTTGAATTCCTACTCCATCTGGAATAATTAAAGAATCATCAGAAGTAAAATTTTTAAAAAGCTTTTTATTATTTAATCCAGTATAAAGAACTTCTGGATTACCGGATATTATATGAATTTTACTTTTCTTATCTATGTAATTAATAGCATCATTTAGGCTGTTCTTAAATATTTTATATCCTAATATATCAATAAAATTATTATCTTTCATATTACCTCCTTAATAATTAATACGTAAAATTATCCATAAATATAATATCATATTTATTCACTTTACTAAAGTTATTAATAGCTTTTACTATTATAAAAATTTTACCTTTAGCAAAATAATTATAATTAATAAAGGAGCTGAGAAGGCAGCTCCTTTATTAATTGTATAATATTAAATTTCTATATAAAAATCACTAATGTTATTTATTTAAAATCTTCTCTAAATCCTTTACTATTTCATCTTCTGGATTAAGCTTTTTTGCAATTTCTAGATGAAGTTTGGCTTCTTCATAATTGTTTAAATTCATATAACACATAACTATATTGGTACATACCTCTACTTCTTTAGTAACTTCAAAAGCCTTTTTAAAATATTTTATAGCACTTTCATAATCATTTATACAAGCATAGTTAATTCCTAGTTCAACTACCACTTCATAAATTCCACTTTCTCTAGCTATACTTTCATTTAAATAATATATTGCCTTTTCATAATTTTCTAATTTTCTATATGCAACACCTAAATAATAATATATTAATGGATTATTATCAAAATTTCTAAGCAAATCTAATAACATTTTTATTGTTTTAGCTGGATCATCTTTTAAATGCTCAATTGCAGCTTCATAATTTGATATATTATTTATATCATCTAATAAACCTTTAATTTCTTCTGTAACCTTACCTCCCATATTTATATATTCATTAATAGCTACTTTGGCAGCTTTATAATCATCATTGTCCTTTAATATTAATGCTTTATATAAAAAGGATTCTGGAATCTTAAGCAAGTGCTTCTCACAATAATCAATATCAGTAAGAAGTATATCTTTAAAGCCACTATCTTTTTCTCTTATGCTTTCACCAACTAATAAAAGTTTTTTCATAACCTCTATATCTTTAGAATATCTATAATACCCTTTTAATAATAGATATCCATCAATAAGTTTATCTTCTTTTATCTTATTAGATATAATACTTCTTATGCAATTATCAGTATCTTTTATATATGATAAAATAACCTCATAATCTTCATTGAATTTTAATTTTTCATCTGCTCCTATAGCTAAAAACATTCCTTCAACAAAATAAAATATTGGTAAATTCTTTATTTTAATTTCATTTTGAATATTTGTAGTTATATACTCTGAGGATATAGGTAAATATAACTCCTTATTTTCAAAAGATACATATTCAGGTATTCCAACACTGCTTTTAAATCCATCTTTATCTATTTCTAAAAATAATAATTTACCTAACTTTTCTTTAAAAATTGAATTATAATCCAAACATATTCCTCCTTTTATTTGGTTTAATATAAATAATACTATATATTTTATAAGGTTTCAAATGACAAATATATAATAAATAAAAAAGTGGAAGTTTATTTGTTATATAATTTATTAATAACAAATAAACTTCTCACTTTATATTAATTTAACTTTTCGTTAATTAATTTAATAACCTCTGATTTAAAGCTTTCAAGCTTATTATCAGCATCTTTTAATCCATTTCCTTGTACTGCTATATAAGCTTTCATTTTTGGTTCAGTACCTGAAGGTCTTACTACAAACCATGATCCATTTTCTAAAACAAATTTAAGTACATTTGATTTTGGAAGATTTATTTCCTTTTTATCTCCACTTTGAATATTTTCTTCTATACTAAGCTTATAATCATATTTAACATTAACTTTAACTCCATTTACTTCTTTAAGTTCTTCATTTCTTAAAGAATCTATGCACTTAGCTATTTTTTCGGCTCCTTCTTTACCCTTTAGCTCAAATGAAACTAGAGTTTCTTTAAAGAAACCATACTTTTCGTAAAGTTCAACTAAAGCATCATAAAGACTCTTACCTTCTTCCTTGTAGAATAAAGTCATTTCTGCTATTAACATTGAAGCAATAACAGCATCCTTATCTCTCACAAAATCTCCAGCTAAGTATCCATAACTTTCTTCAAATCCAAATAAATATGTTTTATCTTTATTTTCTTCGAAACCTTGTATTTTTTCTCCGATATATTTAAATCCTGTTAAGACTTCCATTAATTCAACATTATATGATTCGGCTATTTTCTTTGCACCATCTGTAGTTACTATAGTCTTAATAACAACTCCATTTTCAGGCAATCTTTTTTCTTCTTTTAGAGAACTTAAAATATATTCAGTTAACAATAATCCTGTTTGATTTCCTGTTAATACTCTATATTCACCTTCACTATCCTTTACAACTACACCAATTCTATCGCAATCTGGATCAGTTGCAAAAATAACATCTGGATTTTCTTCCTTTGCCATATCTAAAGCTAATTTAAATACTGCTGGATCCTCTGGATTTGGATAAGAAGCAGTTGGGAAATTACCATCTGGCATTTCTTGTTCTTTAACTATTGATACCCCTGTATATCCAAGATCCTTTAATACTCTTCTAACAGGAATATTTCCTGAACCATGTATAGGAGTATAAATAACTTTTAAATCTTTTGCTTTTTCTTTTACTAAATCTTGTCTAATAGTTAAGCTTTTAACTTTGTCTATATATAACTTATCTATATCTTCTCCTATATACACTAAAAGATTCTTTTCTATAGCTTCTTCTTCAGAAATGCTCTTTATCATATCAAAATTATTAATCTTATTAACTTCATTTATTATGATATTTGCCTTTTCATCTGTTACTTGACCACCAAACTCGTCATAAACCTTATATCCATTATATTCTTTTGGATTATGTGAAGCTGTTACTACTATACCTCCAGTACAATTTAATTGTCTAACGGCAAAAGAAAGCATAGGAGTTGGTCTTAAGCTTTCATATAAATATACCTTAACATTATTTGCACAAAGAGTTAAAGCAGCAGCTTTAGAAAATTCCTTTGACATATTTCTAGAATCATATGCAATTGCAACTGATGGATTTTCAAATCTTCCATTTAAATAATTAGCAAAGCCTTGAGTAGCTTTTGACACAGTGTAGATATTCATTCTGTTACTACCTGCTCCAATTATCCCTCTAAGTCCACCTGTACCAAAGTCAAGATCTTTATAAAATCTATCTTCAATCTCTTTTTCATCTTTAATACTTCTTAACTCATTTTTCATTATATCATCTACAACAGCTGATGATAACCAATCATTATACTTCTCTTTATACAACATATTATACCTCCCAAACGTAGTCATCAGCTAATATTATACACCAAAGAAACTAAATATGGAATAAAAAAATGTAAAGAGTGAAAAATTTACACATCTTTACATTTTAAGACATTTTTCTATTAATTTCGTATTATTCTTGTGCAATTTCCATATTATCACTTACAGTTTTTCTCTCATATGTAACTGCTGCAATTACAGTATTTAAATTATCAATAATTGATAATTCTGAAGCTAATTCTAAATCTCCTGCTCTATATACATATCCATTATTACTTCCATCAATATTAATTTTTATATATTTAGGTAAATTATCTGCAGTACATTCAACTTTTATTGAGTCTTTTTCTTTTTGAAGTACCATACCTTTCTTATTTAAAAGTCCTTCACCTTCATAATATATTGGTACTGTTGAAATTATTTTCTTATTTTGATCTAACTCTTCTAAATCTAAATGAATTATTTTATGAGTAACAGGATCTCTTTGAACATCTTTTATTAGTGCTTTATGTTCTTTTCCATTTAAATTTAAATTTACAATTCCATGCTCTCCATTTTTTGCTATTTCTCTACATAATTCAATTTCTCCTACTTCAAAAACTAATTCATTTAATTTTTTTCCATATAATATTCCTGGAACTTTTCCTTGCCTTCTTATTTTTTTTGCATTGTTCGGTATACTATCATCTCTTTTATTTAAATTTAGGCTATTCACAACTAACTCCTCCTATTATTTAACTTTTCTTCAGATATTGTTATCATTTTTCATTATTTTTATTCAAAATTTAATAATTTACTATTTATAAAATAAATTAAAGGTTTATATTGCATAGTTATAATTATTAAAATATAATATTTATGTTTGTATAAAAATATATAAACAACAACAATACTATTCTTAAGAAAGAGGGTGCTTTTGTGTATAATATGAATCAAAATGAAACTCCACTATTTAATGCTTTAATGGAATATGTAAATAGAGAAACTCTACCCTTTCATGTACCAGGACACAAAAAAGGAGTTGGAATAGATAGCGAATTTAAAGATTTTATAGGAGAAAATCCATTTAAAATAGATGTTACTGTTTTTAAATTAGTAGATAGCTTACATCATCCTAATGGTCCCATTAAAAAGGCTCAAGAATTAGCTGCAGATGCCTACGGTTCTGATGCTACATTTTTCTCAATTCATGGGACGTCTGGTGCAATACAAGCTATGATATTATCAGTTGTAAATGATGGTGATAAAATTATTATCCCAAGAAATGTACATAAATCAGTTACTTCAGGAATAATACTTAGTGGTGCATCGCCAGTATTTATGGAGCCAGAAATAGATAAAAAACTAGGAATTGCTCATGGTGTTACTCCTGAAACTGTTTTAAAAACATTAGAAGAGAATCCTGACGCTAAAGCAGTGTTAATTATTAACCCTACCTATTATGGAGTTGCTACAGATATAAAGAAAATTGCAGAAATAGTACATAGCTACAATATACCTTTAATAGTAGATGAAGCTCATGGACCTCACTTAGCATTTTCAGAAAAACTACCAATGTCAGCACTTGAAGCAGGTGCAGACATTTGTGCTCAAAGCACTCATAAAATAATTGGTTCATTAACTCAAGGATCTTTATTGCATGTTAAAAGTAAATATGTTAATCCTAAAAGAGTTCAACAAATACTAAACTTACTACATACTACATCCCCATCATATATTTTAATGGCTTCTTTAGACACTGCTAGAAGGCAAATTGCCTTAGAAGGAAAGGATTTACTAGATAAAGCTATCAGTCTATGTAAATACACAAGAAATGAAATAAATAAAATTCCTGGATTTTATTGTTTTGGTGAAGAATTAGTTGGAAAACCTGGCTCATATTCCTTCGATCCTACTAAACTTACAATATCATCAAGAGAACTTGGAATAACAGGATTTGAACTAGATATGATTCTATCTGAAAAATATCATATTCAAATGGAACTATCTGACTTCTACAATGTTCTAGCCGTTGGCTCCTTTGGGGATACTAAAGAAGGAATGGATCAGTTAATATCTGCTCTAAAATCAATTTCTGAAGAATATTATTGTAAAAGAAAGCCTATTCCAGACTTCTTGGATATACCTTATATTCCTAAGAAAATATTAGAGCCAAGAAAAGCCTTTTATAGTGATAAAATATCTATTCCTTTAAAGGATAGTATAGGAGAAATATCTGGAGAATTCTTATTAGCTTATCCACCTGGAATACCTGTACTCTGTCCTGGTGAAATTATAACTAAAGAAGTTGTAGAATATGTATTTGATTTAAAAAGAGCTAACTTATATGTTCAAGGTACCGAAGATTCAACTGTAGAAAATATTAAAATAGTAAAAAAATAAAGGAGTTGCCTAAGCAGCTCCTTTTATATTCCTAAATATTCTTCTAATGTTAAATCATTATTTTCGAAATTTTTACTATGCTCTGTACCAATATATCTAAAATGCCAAGACTCATGCATATATCCTGTAATCCATTCTTTACCTTCTGGGTATCTTAAAATAAATCCATATTTTGTACAGTTTTTCTTAAGCCATTTAGCCTCTTCAGTATACTTAAAGTTTTCCTCTGCCCAAAGAGACCTATCTACACCACCTATATCAAAAGCTAATCCAGTTTGATGTTCACTAAATCCTGCCTTTGCAGAAAATGTATCAGTAGGGTCTTGTCCATAATTTGCTACATAATTATTATACAGTGTATTTTGACTCCAATAACTTCTATAGGTTGAGAACGCATTTAAATATATACCTTCTGCAGCTGCATCAGCCTTCATATTTTCAAAAGCTGTTCTTGCCTCTTTACTTTCCCCTGGAAGATATGTATCTGGCAGTCCATGCTCTTTATTGACAATTAATATACCATTTATATATTTAGGCTCTCTTAATCTAGCATTTTCATTTGATTTAGCTTCATAAGTTTCACTTATTCTTCTTGCATTGGCAATTTTCTTTGTTTCATCAATATAATTACTTAATTCATCTAATTTATCCTTAGATAATTTATATTCTTTATTCTCGAATAAATCACTATATTCATTAATATATTTATTTACTTTTTCTTTTTCATTATCAGTAAAATTATTTAAGCCCTTATCATTAATTGTATTAAAATATTCTTCTAATTCTATTGCATTTAATGCACTTAAATCATTAATTTTTGATTTCAACTCTAAAATTTGTTTTTCCACTTCCTCAGTAAATTCATTAGATAATTTACTTTCAATGTTCTTAATTAATTCATTTAATTCCTTTAAACTGTCTTCATTACCATATAAATTTGAATAACTAATCTTTAGATTTTTAAAATCATTTATATATTCTATATTTTCATTGAATCTTTCACTAGCTTTTACTTCTTTTCTAATTAATGAAAAATATTGAAATTTTATTGGTATATATATGAAAGACCATAAAACAACTAAAAATACAACTATTTTTATAAAATTATGTCTTGATTTTTTTCTACTTCTTTTTAAATTTTTTTTCAATTTCAAACCTCCAATGGTGTGCTTCTTGTAATTATTTATGCTTTTAAAAGCACTTCAAGATTTTCTCTTAAGTTCTTATCTAATGAATACTCACTTAAATAATATAACTTACTATTTATATCGTCATCATTTTTATCTAATGCGAAGTATGTTATTGCAGCATCTATACTTAGTTTATCTTCAATTTTATGTAAAGATATAACCTTTGGGTCACTTTCTTCTAACATCATTATTTCTTCTAAATTAATTGTACTCTTATTCATAGCAATGGCTTTTAAAAACTTTAAATGACCTTGAGTAAATTTTTCTGCTGCATTAATTAAATGATTTAATGTTCTGTATGCATATTCTATTTCTCCATTTTTTACAAAACTCTTATAAAAATGCTGTATTAATCCAATTACTTGATTATTACCTTTTATTTGAGACATAAATCCTAATATTGTAATTTTATTTTCATCATTGAAAGCCATTAAATTATTCATTATCCAATTTACTATTCCATCAGTTTCAACACCTTCACTTGCTAACTTACATAATAAATTTGTTGCTTTTAAATATAGCTTAGTGTTTTTTTGAGATAGCCTTTCTAAAATAGGAACTGCATCTTTCTTAAAACTATAAATTATCATTAAAATTGAATTTTCAACTGCTACTGCCCAATCTTGGTCATCAATATATTTATTAATATATCGAGTTGGTCTATGCATTTTACCACTTAAAAATTTGGGAATATCTTTAATATTTTCTTTTCCAATATTTTTAGCTGCTTCATATGCAGCACTTTTTACATCTTCAAAGTTATCATACAAATCTATTATTCTTAAAATTTCACTTGATATAAGCTCATCTATTTCTTCTTGAGTAAGCTTAACTTTTTCTATATTTTCTTCTTGTTCTTCAAAATTATCTTCTATTTCCTTCTTTAAATTACTTATATCAATGTTAATTTCGCTGTAATTATCTTTATTATTATCTATTATTTCAACCTTTTCTCTAAGGTTATCTTCATTATTTTCATTATGTTTTACTTTTCTTAAAAAATTAAAAATCCCCATTTATTTTACCTCCAAAGTCAACGTCACTTATAACTTCTATCCCATTTTCTTCTAAAATACTTGCAGTTATACCTTTTCCATATACTTTATTACCAGTGAAGCTACCATCGTAAATATAATTCACACCACAAGATGGGCTGCCATCCTTTAATATTGCAGCTTTGACATTACTTAACTTTGCAATATGTAAAGTTTCCATTGCCCCTTTAATAAAGGCTTCAGTTACGTCTACACCATCCTTAGTAATAACCTTATCATCTTCACATACTACTCTTTTTGCTGTACCTTTTATCTCAGCTGGTATTCTAGGTGTTGAAAGACCTCCTAATTGCTCAGGGCAAACTAAAACAGCTTTTCCTTCTTTTAAAAGTTCTAAGCAAGTTTCATTTAAATTATTACTTCCATTATATTTACAATTTACACCACATAAACAACTACTAATAAGATACATATTAACACCTCTATTCACACATTATTATATCATAAAAAAAGACCCGAAAAAACGAGTCTTTTTATTTTAATATTATTTTAATTATTTTAATACTACAATAGTAACTCCATCTCCACCTTCACCATATTCACCAAGTCTATAGTTTTTAACATGTGGATGTCTCTTAAGCATATCATTTATGGCTTTTCTAAGAACTCCTGTACCCTTTCCATGTACTATAGTAACCTCACCTAAATTAGCCATATAAGCTTCATCTAAATACTTATCTACCTTATAACACGCTTCTTCTGAATCCATTCCTCTTAAATCCACTCTACTCTCTACAGATTTTAAATTTAAATTAAGCTCTCTTCTTTTTCTTTCTTTTTTAGTAGTTGCATTTTTTATTTTTCTTAAATCTTTAAGTTTAACATTTATTTTCATTATACCAGCTTCTACTTGAACTTCCCCTTTTGAATCAGGCATTGAAATAATAATTACATTTTGATTTAGTGATGGTAAATAAGCATCCATTCCTAATGTAACCTTATCTATTACTTCTCCATTATTTTCTCTTTCTTTAATTAATGAAGCCTCTTTATTTTCTAAACTATCCTTAAGTTTTTTTCTTTCCTCTTCAAGTCTTGCTCTTCCACCTTGAGCTATTCCAAGTTTTTCTAACTCTCTCATAGCTTTTAATATTTCATCAGCTTCATCCTTTGCTCTAGCAATAATATTTCTAGCTTCTTGTCTTGCTTCACTATAAGCCTTATCTCTTATTTCATCTAGTTTTTTAAGCTTTTCATCATATTTCTTTTTCAGTTCATCAGCTTCTATCTTTAATTTTTTAGCTTCTCTTGCATCTCTATTAGCTAAAATACTTTTTTCTTGTAAATCTCTTATTAAATCTTCAAATTTTAGATTTTCTGAAGATATATTTTGTCTAGCTTTAGATATTACCTCTTCTCTTAATCCTAATCTCTTTGATATTTCAAAAGCATTAGATTTACCTGGAATACCTATTAACAATCTATAAGTTGGTTTTAAAGTTTCAACATCAAATTCTACAGAAGCATTTTCTATACCTGATGTTCTTAGTGCATATCCTTTTAACTCACTATAGTGAGTTGTTGCAATTATTCTAGCCCCCTGCTCTCTTAAAGTTTCTATTATAGAAATAGCTAATGCAGCTCCCTCTGTAGGGTCAGTACCAGAACCTATTTCATCAAAAAGAACTAAAGAACTCTCATCTGCACTTTCCATTATTTTCACAATACTCGTCATATGAGAAGAAAATGTTGATAGAGATTGCTCTATACTTTGTTCATCTCCTATATCAGCAAATATACTTCTAAAAAAGCTTACACTTGAATTGTCTTTTGCAGGAATTAATAATCCACTTAACGCCATTAAGTGTAATAAACCTACGGTTTTTAAAGTAACAGTCTTTCCTCCCGTATTAGGTCCTGTTATCATTAAAGTGCTAAATTCCTTTCCTAAGTATATGTCTGAAGGAACTACAAATTTTGGATCAATAAGAGGATGCCTTCCTTGAATTATGTCAAAACTTTTATCTTCATTTACTTCTGGACATATAGCATTTAAACTTGAAGCATATTTACCTTTTGCAAAAATAAAATCCAGTTCTGTTAAAATGTTAAAATTACTTTCAACAGTATCTATTACATCAAAAACCTTATTAGATAAATCCATTAATATTCTTTCAATTTCTGCTTTTTCTTTAAGCTTAAGCTCTTTTATTTCATTATTCAAATTAACAAGGCTCATAGGTTCTATAAAAAGAGTAGCACCTGTAGAGCTTTGATCATGTACAAGTCCTGGAACTGCACTTTTATATTCAGCCTTTACAGGCAGTACATATCTATCTCCTCTCATAGTATATAGCGAATCCTGAAGATATTTTGCATTTGATCTCACTATTGAATTTATTTTATCTCTTACGGATGAATTCTTTTCTTTTAAATTTCTTCTAATAGAATTTAATGTACCACTTGCCCTATCACTAATTTCTTCTTCTGATATTATTGATATTTCAATAGTATCTTCTAAGTTCTTAATAGGTGTTAAAATATATGCAAGATCTTCTAAAATTAAATGAGCTGTTTCATCTTCTCTTCTTGATATATAATTTTTGAAATTTCTTGAGCATTTAAGCATACCACCTATTTTTAGTAGTTGACCTGGAGATAATACTCCCCCTTTTTTTGCCCTTTCTACCCCTTCCTTTACATCATGTAATCCTTCAAATGGAGGATTACCTTTTGTTATCAAAAGATCTAGTGCCTCATCTGTTTCTTTTAATTTTTTCCTTACTTCATATATAGTTTCATAAGGCTGTAATTTGTCAATCATTTCTTTACTGCTAGTAGTTATGGCATAATCTTTTAATTTATCTTTAATCTTATTAAATTCTAATACTTTAAGAGTTCGTTCTTGCATATTCTCTCCTTTTCATTATTTACTATTTTTATTAAGTAAATTACTAATACTTTTATTAAAACATTTATAATTATAAATTCCTAATATAGTACCAACCAAGCTATATAAAATAGTTAAACCTAAAAATGTATTAGATACTATTTTATTATTAGCATCAATAAATATGGCTAAAAAACATAATGTAATACCTATAGATACTATAAAAATAAGTTTTTTCCATAGTTTATTTAGTGAAGTAATATACTTTACTCTAGATATACTTCTAAAATCTATTATTGACTTATTGTTTTTATATTTCCTTGATAAAAATATAAATATAAAATTTAATAAAACAGTTACTATAATTAAAATAATACTTATAAATAACTTCATAATTCTACTCTATCCCTCTTCTATAATGACCTTTAGTATATTCATTTGAATTTATTGATTCTTCTCTATTTATCATTCTTAAAACCTTTTTAACTTCATTATAGCTTTCATCTCTAAATTCCACTCTAAATGAATTAACCCCAAGGCTTATTAAATCTTCTTTTTCTTCTATAAGATTTATTGGTTTTGGATTTAAAATATAACTTCTACAAAATATATCTGTCATAATTCTAAATTTTTCATTCATTCTATCTACTAAAGTAAATTTATCTCTAGTACATGCTAAATTACAATCACTACAAGCAGACTTTTCCCCAAAGGTACTTCCAATAGGACAATATTCACTTATCATAAGCTCAGTTTTCCCATATATTATCCCTTGAACATTTCCTGTGTTATTTTTTAATAAAGCTTTAATTTCTTTTCTATTTAGTTCAAGACTAAGTGTTGGAATATCTAACTCTTTTTGATAGAATTTTAGAGCTTGTGAATTTATTATATTAAGCTTATAATCTCCTATTATAATTAATTCATGTTGATATTTTCTTATAATCCCAACATTAACAGTAACAATTCCTTTTATATATTTCTTAACTTTATCAATTATATTAGTAACTTTATCAAATTCATTTTTTATAATATTTGGTATCTTTAAATATATATTTAATCCTTCTATATTGCTTAATTCTTTTATGTCATTAACTTTTAAGGCATCCCTATCTCTATTAAATACATCAATAGCAATATTCTTTATTCCTTCATCTAAAAGAGCTTTTAATTGTTCTTTAGTTATACATTGATACAATAAATCTGTATTAATAGGTTTATTATTTTTTTCATTATTTTTTATTCCTATTTCCGGCCTTCTTCTTCTAAAAGATTTTGTTATATTTTTTTGAATACCTTCTAAAGCTTCCCTTCTTAGATTATTTAAATCACTAATCTTTATAAAGCCATCTTCAAAGCTTCTAAAATCTACAGAATCGATCTTAAAGGCACTTTCAGAAGATTTAAGAAATGATTCAACTATTCTGTCTTTACTTAAAGGTCTTCTTTCTGCTTTTTCAACTTTTTCACCTAAAAATATATACTCTTTACCTTGATAATTAATTAGTAGCTTTAAAGGTTCTGATACTCTAAAATCCACTTCTGCTTTTAAATTAATCTTTCTGTTATAAGGTTTTAAAGCATCTTCTAGAGAATCAAAAAGTTTTTTATCTGAGGATTTAAATATTTCATCACCAACTTTATATGCAGTTGGAAATATCTTTACCCTTTCTCCTCTACTGGCTTCTTTAACTTCCTTTCCATTTTTAATTATTTTATTAATGTTGTATCCAGTTTCTCTAAATCTAAAGCCATCTCCTATGCTAATATTCTCTTTTAATAATATCTCTCCATTTTTTTCAATCCTACCTAAAGGTAAACCTGTATTTCTTGGGTTATTAAAACTCATCATATCCTTACCAAGGTTTTTGTGTAAATAAGCTGTTGAAAATCCACCTCTATTGAAAAGTTGTAGTAATTCTCGCTTACCTTTAGAAACGTTGTACTCTGTTTTATATAGTTCTTTTTCAACTGCCTTTTTGTAATTATCAACTACTCCTGCAACATATTCCGGTCTTTTCATTCTACCTTCAATTTTTAAAGAATATGCTCCAGAATCTATAATATCTCCAATACTATCAAGTGTACATGTATCCTTAGGGCTTAATAAATATGCTTTCTTTTCTCCTGAATTTTCTCCTTTAAGAGTATATTCCATTCTACATGGCTGAGCACACCTTCCTCTATTTCCACTTCTTCCACCTATCATAGAACTCATAAGACATTGCCCTGAATAAGATACACATAATGCTCCATGTACAAATATTTCTGTTTCTATGCCTAAATCTTTAGAAATATATTTAATTTCATCTAAAGATAATTCTCTTGATAGAACTATTCTATGGAAACCTTTTTCCTTAAAAAATAATGCCCCTTCCCCATTATGTATAGTCATTTGAGTAGATGCATGAATTTCAAAATCAGGGTAATCTTCTTTTACTCTTTTGAATAATCCTAAATCTTGAATAATTATAGCATCTACTCCTATTTCATACAAAAACCCAACATATCTTACTGCTTCTTCAATTTCATTTTCCTTTAAAATAGTATTTAATGTTACATAAACTTTAGCACCATAACTATGGGCATAATCTACTGCTTTAATCATATTGTCATTATCAAAATTAGAGGCATATGCCCTTGCTGAAAACTTATTACCACCTAGATATATAGCATCTGCTCCCTTATTCATAGCTGCAATAAGACTTTCCATGCTCCCAGCAGGAGCTAAAATTTCAACTTTTTTCATAAATACTTCTCCTAAACTTTAGTATAGTAATCTAAAATCTTTATTATTATATATAACATAATTTTAGAATTTTTTCTATTTTATAATTAGTTAACTCTAATAAACATAAAATATGATTATTAATTAATTTCTTTTGCTTTATTTTAAAAATGAATTCCCCTTCTTTTTTTCTACTGCAAGCTCAATCTGAGAATCCATTAATTTTTTTTCTAAATCTAATACCTTATACTTTAAATTTTGTAATTGAAACTTAGTATCTTTATTTATCTTCTTAAGATTGTCCTTTTGTGATTTAATCCTTATGTAATCTGCTTCCATCATTCTATATTCTTCATCTAATTTCATAAAATTTTCTTTATAATTTTCTTCATCTTCTTTTATTGAATCATTGTTTTTTTTGATAATTTCAATTTCCTTATGATAATTCTCAATTTCTTCTTTAAGTACTAAATTTTCACTTTTTATATCTTCTATTACTTTCTTTAATACCTCAACATTCTCAGCATTATCTCTTAATTCTTTTAGTCGTTCCTTAAGAGTAGTATTTCTTTCCTCTAAAGACGTATTCTTCTTAATTAAAGTTTCTACCTCTTCATCTGCTTTAAATAATTCATCTGCTATATTTAAAGCAACTAAAGTTGCACCTGCTGTAGAACTTAACTTTCTATTATTTGCCATTATATCTTTAACTTTTTCATTCACATATTTAGCTATCTCTACTAAATATTCTTCACTTTCTCTTCCCTTTAAATTATAATCCATTCCATTTATATTTATAGTAACTGTACTCATAACACACCTCATTAACATAATAATTATATAATTTAATTTTAACATAAATGTACCATAGTATATATAAGAAAATATAATCTAATTATAAATTCAATAAAAAAATAGATAAATACTATATTATTTGATCCAAATCATAATAACATAATACTTATCTACTTATAAATTAACATAATAATTTTTAATTTTATCAAATCATAATAATTACCTAAATTTCATTTTTACCTATAACATAAGCAATTATAAACCCAACAATAAGTGCTATTATAGATACTAACCCCATTACTCCAAGCGTAAAACCTGGATATATTACAAATACAGATCCCATAACTAATCCTAAAATAATACAATAAGCTGTTTGAGGATACTTGTTAAATATTTTCTCTATTAATTTTGTCATTAATAAAAATCCTGCTAATACTCCTACACCAACTATTGCTATACTTATTAAATCAAAGTTCTTAATTATTTCAATTATTGGTTCGTATAATCCTATCAGTAACAATACAAAGGAGCCACTTATTCCAGGTAATATCATAGTTGCAGCTGCTATAAATCCAGCTACAAAAAAACCAATTGTATTAGCTTTAAAAATTGTGCTTAAAAATGAAGCATTTGGATTTATTTTTTCTAATATTCCTAAGCCTGCTACAATAGCAAATCCTATAATTAATCCTGTAAGATTTCCAGCTTTTATTTTTGTTACTGTAGCCTTTTTATATATTAACGGAACTGTACCAAGGATTAATCCTATAAAGAAAAAGTTAGTTTGTTCATTAAAATTTTTAAGTAAATAATCAATTACATTAGTAAACAATAATATTCCAAGTACCGCCCCAATACCTAGTGTTCCTAAAAATAATATATTTTTCTTTATATCTTTAAAAAAATTATTAACTGAATATATTATTTTATCATATATTCCCATAACAACAGCCATAGTACCACCACTAACCCCTGGTATAACATTAGAGATTCCTATAACCATTCCTTTTAGTAAATCTATTATGTGCTTCATATAATCTCCTTTATTACTATAATTTAAAAAGAATGGTGCTGCCACAATATATCGTAACAGCACAAATTAATTATTATCTTAAAGTAGCTCCAAGCTTGTGTTCAAGACTTCTTAAAATCTTATCATGAACCTTATTAACATCATTATCTGTTAATGTCTTTTTCTCATCCCTATATGCTATAGCATATGCTATACTCTTCTTACCTTCCGGTATTTGAGCACCCTTATATATATCAAATAATTCTACCTTTTCAACTAAATTACCACCAGCTCTTCTAATAGTATCTTCTATCTCTTGAACTAGAATTTCATCGTCTACAAGTAATGCAATATCTCTTGTAACTGCTGGGAATTTAGGTAGAGCCTTATATTTCTTATCTGTTTTAGCATACTCAAATAATAAATCTAAGTTTAATTCTGCTAAGTAGCAATTTTCATCTACGCCATAGTTCTCTGAAACATCTGGATGTACTTCTCCTAAAACACCAACCTTTTTATTTCCTCTCATTAAAGCAGCTGTTTTTCCTGGGTGGTAGCTTGGATTATCACTTTCTCTAGTAAACTTAACCTTACTTAATCCTAATTTTTCAAGAGCATTTTCTACTACTCCTTTTAAATCTAAATAATCACAATTGCCATACATTCCTATAGTTAAAATATTATTTTCAGTTGGAATTACAGTTTCATCTTCATTAGGAATATAAACTTTTCCTATTTCAAATAATCTCGCATAAGCATTGTTTCTTGAATAATTCCTTCCTAATGATTCCATCATAGAATGAATTGTAGTTGTTCTCATTACAGAATAATCTTCACCTAATGGATTTTTAATTTTTATAACATTTCTTAACTCACTATCTTGTGGTAAATTAATCTTGTCAAAAACTTTAGGAGAAATAAATGAATAACTTATTGATTGATTTAATCCACTTGATACCATTACATCAACTATTAAATCTCTTAATATTTGATTTTTATATTTTGGTTCTCTTCCAGTAGATGCACTATAAATTGTTGTAGGAATCTTATCATATCCATAAATTCTTGCAACTTCTTCTGCTATATCTTCCTTTATACCAATATCTATTCTAAAAGTTGGTATTGTTATATCTAAGTTATCTTCATTTATTTCTGTCTTTAATTCTAATAAATCAAGATACTTTTTCATATCTTCTTTAGAAATTTCTGTTCCTAAGAATTTATTTATCCATTTAGAATCTACAGTAATATGTCCCTCTTCCTTTTTAGAGTTATATATATCTATAGTTCCTTCCATAATTTCACCACAACCAAGCTCACATACTAATGCACAAGCTCTGTTTATAGCTATTTCTGCTAAGTTTGGATCTATATCTTTTTCAAATCTTGCTGAACTTTCGCTTCTTAAGTTTAACTTTTTAGAGTTAACTCTAATATTTGTTCCATCAAAATTTGCTGCTTCAAAAATAACTTCTGTAGTATCTTCTTGAATTTCTGAATTTAAACCACCCATTATTCCAGCAAGACCTATAGAAGTTTCATCATCTTTAATACATAAGAATGATGAATCTAATTTTCTTTCTATTTCGTCTAAAGTAACAAATATTTCATCATCTTTAGCTCTTTCAACAACTATTTTACCACTTTTAATTTCTCTTGCATCAAAGGCATGCATAGGTTCACCTATTTCTAACATAACAAAGTTAGTAATATCAACTATATTATTTATAGGTCTAACTCCTGCTTCTAACAGTCTTTCTTGCATCCAACCTGGTGAAGGCATAATTTTAACATTTTTAACACCTCTAGCCATATATCTTCTGCATAGCGAATCTCTAACTTCTACTTTGATTTTATCATTAATATTTTCACTAGTCTTAACTTCATAATTTAAGTTTGGCATTTTATAAGATGTTCCTAATGTTGCAGCTGTTTCTCTTGCCATACCAACCATACTTAAGCAGTCTGGTCTATTTGAAGTAATATCAAAATCTAATATTGATTTATTAAGATTTAAATATTCTTTAATATCCATACCTAATGGAGCATCAGCCGGTAATATCATAAGACCATGAACTGGTTCATCACCAGCTATACCAAGTTCTTCTTCTGAACAAAACATACCATTAGATACTACACCTCTAAGTTTTCCTTTTTTTATTTCTGTTCCATCAGCTAATATTGATTTATGAAGGGCAACGGGTACTATATCTTGCTCCTTCATATTAGTAGCTGCTGTAACTATTTGAATAGTTTCTGTTCCAATATCCACTTGACAAACCTTTAATTTATCAGCATCTGGATGTTGTGTAATTTCTACTATTTTACCTGTAACAATATTTTTAATTTCATCACCTTGAGTTATTACCTCTTCTAGTGCTGAGCCTGATAAAGTTAATCTATCTCCAAGTTCTTTTGCATCTATATTTACATCAACGTAATCTTTAAGCCAATTAAATGGGACTTTCATATTTTTTTACCTCCTGTTAATTAAAATTGATTTAAGAATCTCATATCACTTTCATATAATAATCTGATGTCATCAATGCCATACTTAAGCATAACCATTCTATCAACACCAAATCCGAAGGCAAATCCACTATATACCTCAGGATCTATTCCACAGTTTCTAAGTACTTGTGGGTGAACCATTCCACATCCTAATAGCTCTATCCAACCGCTTCCCTTACATACTCTACATCCCTTACCTTCACAAACGAAACAAGTTGCATCCATTTCTGCTGAAGGTTCTGTAAATGGGAAGTGATGTGGTCTAAATTTAGTTTTAACCTTATCTCCAAACATTTTTTTAGCAAAAAGTTCTAAGGTACCTTTAAGATCAGCAAAAGTTACTCCCTTATCAATTACTAACCCTTCCATTTGATAGAAAATTGGTGAGTGAGTTGCATCAACTGCATCTGATCTATAAACTTTACCAGGTCCTATCATCTTTATTGGAGGTGCTTGATTTTCCATAACTCTTATTTGAACTGGTGAAGTTTGAGTTCTTAAAACTAAATTGTCATTTATATAAAATGTATCTTGTTCACTTCTTGCTGGGTGATTCTTAGGTATATTTAAGGCCTCAAAATTATAATAATCTAATTCTACTTCTGGACCTTCTTCTACTGTGAATCCCATAGATATAAATATATCCTTCATACTTTCTAAAGTTAAATCAAGAGGATGTCTCTTACCAATCATGTTTTTCTTTCCTGGCATAGATATATCTATAACTTCAGAAGCCAATTTATCATTTTTTTCTTTTTCCTTAATTATATTAAGCTTTTCTTCTATCTTATCTTCTACTTCTTTCTTAACTTCATTAACAAGCTTTCCTACTACTGGTCTCTCTTCCTTAGATAAACCTCCCATACTTCTTAGTATAGTAGTTAGCTCTCCCTTTTTACCTAAATACTTTACTCTTATTTCTTCTAATTTTGAGCTACTATCTGCATTTGTTAATTCATTAAATGCACTTTCTTTAATAGATATTAACTTTTCTTGCATGTTTTTTCCTCCCTTATAATATAAAATTAGAAAATATTATTTCATAAATAACAAAAAAACTCCGTCCCATAAAAGGGACGAAGTGTCGCGTTACCACCCTAATTGGTTAAGAAAACTTAACCCAACTTAATTCGAATAACGGAAAACCCGCTAGAAACTACTATTATTTCACTTCTAGGACTCCTGAGGGAACTTCAATATAAATTTCTATAAAACAGCTTTCAGTCTATGGCTATTTCTCCCTGAAAAGTCCTTTATATTTACTTTCTCATTCACAGTCTTTACATATTCAATTTACAATTTATTATACAAATAAAATTAATTAATTTCAATAGTAACTTTCTATTTCTTACTAAATCAAATTTTGTCTTACTTTTTCAAATAATATTATTGAAGTAGCAATAGATACATTTAAAGATTCTGCTCCTCCTGGCATAGGTATTTTAACTTTTTTATCTGCTAACTCAAAAAGTTCATCACTTATACCATTTCCTTCATTTCCTACAGCTAATATAGTTTTTCCTCTAAGATCTTCTTCAAAGAAATTTTTAGATTCAGCTAAAGATGTAGCAACTAAATTAAATCCATCTTCTTTTAATAATCTTATAATTCTATAATTCTCATCATCATAAAATATTGGAATATAAAAAATTGATCCCATAGTAGATCTTATGGTTTTATCATTATAAATATCTACTGTTCCCTTTGTTAATATTATTCCATTTACACCTGCTGCATGAGCAGTTCTTATTATTGTTCCTAAATTACCTGGATCTTGAACCTTATCACAAATTAAATAAAAATCTCCATCTAAAGTATTTTTATTATTTTTTTTCTTAACAATCGCTATAATCCCTTGAGGGTTTTCTGTAGATGCAATTTGCATAAATAAATTATTAGATAAAAAACTAATTTTCCCACCTAAGTCATTATTTTTTAGTAAGAATTCTTCAAATCGTTCCTCATACTCTTTTGAAATAATAATATACTCTATTTCCATCTTTGCCTTTATAGCTTCATCTATTAGCCTAAGACCTTCTAAGATAAATAAACCTTCTTTATTCCTAAATTTTCTTTCTTTAAGTTTTTTAATATACTTAAATAAGTTATTATCCTTACTTTCTATATATATCAAAATAGCACCTCATTACTTTGATTTAACTATCATACCTTCTAATTTGCTTAAATCTTCAGCTGATCCTATAGCTACTATTATATCATTTGCTTCTATTATATCATCAGCTGCTGGTGATAAATTAACTTCATCACCTCTTTTTATAGCCATAACATTTATACCATATTTTCTTCTAAGTTTTAATTCATTTAATGTTTTTCCTGCCCATTCATCTAACACTTGAATTTCCATAACACTATAATCGTCAGAAAGTTCTATATAATCCAATATATTAGCTGAAACTAAATTATGAGCTACTCTAATTCCCATATCTTTTTCTGGAAGTACAACTCTGTCAGCACCTATTTTATACAATACTTTTGCATGTAAATCACTGTGACCTTTAGCAATTATATATTTTACACCAAGTTCTTTAACTAATAATGTAGCCATAATGCTAGACTGGATATTATCCCCTATAGTTACAACCGCTACATCAAAATTTCTTATTCCTAATGATCTTAATGCATTTTCATCAGTTGCATCTAATTGAACTGCATGTGTTACACTATCTGCTATTTCTTGAACTATATCTTCATCTTTATCTATAGCCAATACATCATTTCCTAAAGAATATAATGTCTTAGCAATTGAAGCTCCAAATCTACCAAGTCCTATTATTACAAATTGTTTATTTGACAAACTTTTCAACTCCCTAACCAATTAAAATTTTCCCTTCTGGATATTTATAGCCTGACTTTTTACGTTTTCTGGTTAACGCTAACATTACAGTAAGAGGACCTACTCTACCTAGATACATCATTATCATTATAAATATTTTTCCTAATGAACTTAACTTTGGAGTAAGACCTAGGGTTAAGCCAACTGTTCCCAATGCTGATGATGCTTCATAAAGTAAATCAATAAAGCTTGCACCAACTTCTGTGTATGATAATATCATTGTAACACCAATTACTAAAGATAATCCAATAAATACTATTATAAAGGATTTATATACTATTTCTTTAGTAAGTCTTCTACCGAAAACTTCAGTATCTTCCCTTCCTCGAATAACAGAAATTACAGTCAAAACTAAAATTGCACAGGTAACTGTTTTTAATCCACCAGCTGTAGATCCAGGAGAACCACCTATAAGCATTAAAATAACTGTTAAAATTTTACTTGCTAACGTCATACCACTTGTTGAAATACTATTAAAACCAGCAGTTCTTGGAGTTACTGATGCAAAAAATGAATTTAACAATTTATCTTTTATGTTCATATCAGCGATAGTTTGTGGATTTTTATGCTCAAAAAGTAACATTAATAAAGTTCCACCAAATATTAATATTAAAGTTGTTATAATTACTATCTTAGCATGTAAAGATAATTTCTTTATACCCTTAAAATCATATAATTCTAATAATACTGTAAATCCTAAACCACCTATAATAATTAATGCACTAATTACTAATATAACAACTGTATTGTTTGAATAACCTACAAGGCTTGTTCCAAACAAATCAAATCCAGCATTACAAAAAGCTGATATGGAGTGGAAAATGCTATAAAAAAAGCCTTTTATAATTCCATATTCCGGAACAAATTGAGTTGAGAGCAATAAGGCTCCAAAAAATTGCACAGAAACTGTAAATATCAATACATATTTCACCATTCTAACTAATCCTTGAATGGAAAATGTGTTCATTGCTTCCTGCATTACTAATCTTTCTCTTAAAGTTATTTTCTTACCCAAAATTAATGAAATTAATACTGTAAAGGACATAAATCCTAACCCACCTATTTCAATAAGGGTCATTATAACAGTTTGACCAAAAGTACTCCAGTGAGTACTTGTATCTAATGTAATTAGACCTGTAACACATACTGCTGATGTAGACGTAAATATTGCATCTAAGAAATTTGTTGGTTCACCACTTCTTGATGATATAGGTAATGATAATATAACTGCACCTATAATAATTACAGCTAAGAATCCCAATGCTAAAATTTGAACCCCTTTTAACTTCGTTTTGTTTTTTAATGAAATTTGCATATCTTCACCTCTTAGATACACTTATTTTGTATATAACCTATTATACACTATTCTCAGTTTTTTATTTATATTAACCTATAAAAAATGCGACCTTAAGGTCGCAGTTTATTTGTTTAATTGGCCTTTTGCTACTTCCACTAAATCTGCAAATGCTTTAGGGTCATTTATAGCTATTTCAGATAACATCTTTCTATTCATATCTATACCAGCTAATTTAATTCCATTTATGAATTTTGAGTAAGAAAGACCATTCATTCTTGTAGCTGCATTTATTCTAGCTATCCAAAGTCTTCTAAAATCTCTCTTCTTTAATCTTCTTCCAACATATGCATTTCTTAAAGCTCTTATTACTGATTCATTAGCAGTTTTAAATAATCTGCTCTTTCCACCGTAGTAACCCTTCGCAAGCTTTAATACTTTTTTATGATTTTTACGTGAATTAACCGCTCTTTTAACTCTTGCCATGCTTCAATCCTCCTATAATCTTATAAATATGGTAATAGTTTCTTCATTGCTTTTTCTTGAGTAGTTGAAACATAAGCTGCTTTTCTTAAGTTTCTCTTTCTCTTAGAACTTTTTTTAGTTAATATATGACTCTTAAATGCTTTAGCTCTTTTTAACTTTCCAGTTCCAGTCTTTTTAAATCTTTTTGCTGCACCTCTGTGTGTTTTCATTTTTGGCATAATAAAATCCTCCTCTCAAATTATGCTTAATAACAAGCTTAAAAAATTCACTTAAAAGCTTATAAAATAAAAAAGACAGCATTATGCCGTCCTCGTAATATTCATACTTTTAATTTATTATATAAATTAATAAAAATAGAATATAATACCTTACTAAGCTTTGCCGTAAGGTGAGAAACGGCTATGTTCCTTCTTAACAATAGTAATTATAGTATCAGCTAAAAAACTTGTCAATATTAAATTACAATTTAACTTGTTTTTCAACGCATAATATACAACCTTCACAGAATATTACTTTATTTTCAAAAACTTTTTCTATTGTATCTATAAATTCCTTGTTTACACAGTTACTTTTTCCATGAATAATTATACTTTTAGGAGAATTAGTTATTAATCCACTTATTATTATATCTTCCATTTTTACATCACTATCTAATTTGCATTCTATAAGTTCCTTCATAAACTCATTAAATATATCATTTTTATTCCTATCAATTATAGAGTAATTTCCATCTTCACTTATAACTATATTTATTTCTTCTATTTTACTTTCTTGAATTTCAACAAAATATTTTAGTAATTTTATAAATTCCTTATATTCTTTTTCTACCATATAACTTTCTATTACTTTATCTATAATATCTTCTATATCTTCACGTAATTCCTTCATCCTAAATCTTATAAAGCCATTAATATTTATTTCTAAATTTTCTTCTAAACAACTTTTAATTTTTTCAATAATATTATTCACTTTATTTAAACAATAAATCAGGTTATCAAATTTTAGTGATTTACTTTCTAAAAATACTTTCATTATCTCTTCTTCAACTTCTAAGATTTCCTCTTGCTTAAGGAAGAAATAGTTTTCAGTTAAATAACCTAACATCTCTTTTTCTTTATATTCATTTAGAACTATCTTATATAATATATTACTTATATATAAATTTATAATATCTCTAACTCTTTCGCTGTAACTATTATCATCACATAATATCTTTATTATATGATTATCTAATTCCACACTTTCTACAACTCCTATTTTTATGTCTTTTTTCCTAAGAACTAATCTTAAATCTTGTATTTCATATACAAAATCCAAATCTTTATTGTAAACAAGTTTTAATACAAGCATGGATTACACTCCCTTTCTAATAATAGTATGTATAAAAAAAATATCTATATTCAAAAATTATTTCTTAGTAATCGACAAATAAATTTAAATATCTTATAATAAATTCAAAATATTATAGGAGATTTATATGATTTGTTTTACTGATTACAGAATAACACAAGAAGAAAAGGATACCTTATCTTCTCTAAATTTAAAAGTTATAGAGATTCCTAAATCTAATGATCTATATGATGCAATAAATGGACATGTAGATATTCAATTAAATATATTAGATAAAAAGTCAAAAAAAATTATAATTAATAGAAATATGGATGTAACCTTCAAAAAACAATTATCAGATTTAAATATCCAGTATATTGAAAGCGAAAATTTTTTAGAACCATCTTATCCTAAAAATATTTTTTTAAACGCTTTAATACTTGATGAATACTATATACATAACATAAAATATTCAGATAAAAATCTATTAAAATTTCAAAATAACAAAACTTTAATTGACGTAAAGCAAGGTTATACAAAATGTTCATGTTTACCTATAACTGAAAATGCTATAATAACGAATGATGTAGGTATTTATAAAAGCTTATCTAAATACAATTTTGATATATTACTTTTACCTACTGGAGATATCATTTTAGAAGGTTTTGATTATGGATTTATAGGTGGTACTGGTGGTTTAATTAATAAAAATACTATGGCTTTCTTTGGTAATTTAGATTTTTATAAATATGGAAATGAAGTTAAATCTTTTTTGAAAAAGTATAATATTAAACCAATATACTTAAGCAATATGAAATTACATGATAGAGGTAGTCTATTTGTTCTTTAGCCTTTTATATAATACGTTTATCAAATATAAATGTTTCTATATTTATAAATTAATATAAAGGAGCTGCCAAGGCAGCTCCAAATCAAAAATGTATGAATTTCTTATGAAGTTTTTTCTAAACAACTAAAAGTATATTAACTTCTAATTATTCTATAACTTTTTTACTATTCATTTCTACTCTTTTATTAAAATATCTTTAATTTGGTGAAATTTCTTAATTACATCCTTATTGTTATTTTTATAATCTATATTCAGCTTGTCTAAAATTCTATTTACCTCCAATAAAGCTTTACTACTTTCTTCTATGGTCTGATTTCCACGCCCTAGCTTATCGCAGATAAACAGAATAATTATATCATTATAACAACTACTATTAATCAATCCAGGAATATTAGAAAATGGTAAGTCATTCAATATATATATATGATGCATATGAAAACTCACTA
Organism: Clostridium sp. SGI.024; assembly: GCF_050315195.1. Lineage (NCBI taxonomy): Bacteria > Bacillati > Bacillota > Clostridia > Eubacteriales > Clostridiaceae > Clostridium > Clostridium sp. SGI.024. Next base: position 106,913 of record NZ_JBNPON010000004.1, read on the forward strand.
TTTCAGATATTTTCTCAGTCTTTTCTTTATCAAAATACTTAATCAATATTTTATAAGTGGTTTCTTTTCCCACCTTATCATGATTATAAGATCTATACCTACCCTTAATGAATTTAGTGGTTTCTATTTTCCCAATATCATGAAACAATGCAGACCACATAAAGACTTCACTATTTACTGAAAACTCTTTTACCTTAGCAGCTGTATCAATAACTAATTTAGTATGATTCCATACATTCCCTTCTGGGTGAAACTTTTTATCTTGTGGTACATTTTTTAGTTTATTTAAAATATTAAAATCACTTTCTATAAAAATCTTTTCATTCATTAAGGCTTCTATTTTCACTGAAGGTTTTTCATCATTTATTAATATATTGTTTAGTTCTTTAAATATACTCAAATTTATCACCTCATAAATATATTATTTCAATTAATTTATTTTTTATTTTGTGTATCAAAATAAAACTTTATACATAAACTGTAAATATATTAGGCACTATAGCCAAGTGGTAAGGCAGAGGTCTGCAAAATCTTTATTCCCCAGTTCAAATCTGGGTGGTGCCTCCAAAAGTAAAACGCACTGAAAAATTATTATCAGTGCGTTTTATATATTTTACTTTTGTCTTGCTTTATTTAAAATTTCTCCAATTTCTTCATGAGAAAACTTATATGATGCATTACAGAAATTACATTTTATTTCTTCTTCTTTTCCATCATTATATATTTCTTCTAAATCTTTTTCTCCTATTGAAATTAAAACTGATTCAACTTTTTCTCTTGTACAGTTACATTTAAATTCTGGTGAAACTTCTTCTAATATATTTAAATCCATTCCATCAAAGATATATTCTAAAACTTTTTCTATACTTCCATGTTCTAATAACATTGATGTAATAGAAGGTATTTCTTCTAATCTATATGTAAGTAAATCAGAAAGTAACTCATCTGCATCTGGCATCATTTGAATAATAAAACCACCAGCTACCTTTATTGAATAATCCTTATCTACTAAAACACCTAGTGCAACTGCTGATGGTGTTTGTTCTGATACAGTAAAATAATAAGCTAAATCTTCACCTATTTCTCCAGTGTAAATAGGCACTTGCCCAACATAAGGATCTTTCATACCTAAATCTTTTATAACTGTAAATTCACCATTTATTCCAATATATCCACCTACATCTAATTTACCTTTAGAGTTTAATGGTAAGTTTCCATAAGGATTTCCTATAAAGCCTTTAACAACTCCACCTTCATAGGCTGTTACAGTAACCCCTTTTGCATCTCCACCACCATTTATTTTTAATGTTATTACTTCTTTATCTGATTTCAAAGTAACTCCCATTAAAGCTCCAGCTGTTAACATTCTTCCTAAAGCCGCTGCAGCAACAGGAGTACACTCATGAACACTCGTTCCTGTATTAACTAAATTTGTTGTTTCTCCAGCAATTATTCTAATCATTCCATCTTTTGCTGTAGCTCTTATAATTTTATCCATAGAAAATCCTCCATTTTTTATTTTTTTACTACATATACTATTCTTTCTGTATTCCTATTAACTTGTTTTTCAGTATAGCCTTCATATTTCCCTATTACTTTTAATCCAGCAATTTCTAATTTATTCTCTATAAATTCTTCAGTATAAGCTTTCTCTAAATGTTCTTCTTCAAATCTTTCATATAAATTATCTCTCTTTACAAAGAAAGTCAAATACATACTTAATAAATCCTCTTCAAAAACATTTTCCCAGGTATAAAAAACATCTTCTTCACTATAAATATAAATGTTATTACCTAAAATATTCGAAAGTTTGTAATATGAATTTATATCGAAAATAAATAACCCATTATCACTTAGATGTTCTTTAACTCTTATAAAATAATCTAAAAGTTTATCTTCATCAATTATATAGTTAGTTGAATCTAAGGCTGAAGTTATTAAATCAAATTTTCTATTTAAACTTAATTTGCTCATATCTTGGCAAATAATTTTACATCTTATTTTTTCTTTTTTCAACTTTTCAAATGCTTCTCTAAGCATATCTTCTGATAAGTCAACAGCAAAAGACTCTTTAAAATTTTTAGCCAGCCTTACAGTTAGATTACCTGTTCCACAAGCAATGTCTAAATAATTATTAAATGTAATTTTCTCTTCATTACATATATCAATTACCCTTGCGCACATAGAATCATAATTTATATCTTCATAAATTAATTCATCATATATTTCAGCAAAGTCTCCATATGCCAAAGTAATCCCCCCCACTTTAATACTTTTCTAAAACTATATTAAAGGTAAATTTTCCTTTAGTCAATGCTACAGATAAAATGATTGAAAAATATATTATTTTCTTCCTAATATTTCGTCATTAGTTGGTATTTTCATCATTCTTTTTCTTTTTGTCATTATGCCTCCAATTCTGCCAGTTTCCTCTGCTGTTAATCCTCCCCATCCATTAGAATCAACCTTATCTTTTAATCCTAATTCCTCAGCAATTTCATATTTTATTTTCTCTCTTAAAATTTCAGCTTCACTAAGTTCTTTGTTTGATTTAATTTTAGACTTAATTATTTTTTTTAAAGGTGTTTTACTCATTATCATACCCCCTATCTTTGATATTTATATTTTTCCCAAAATACTTATCAATATACCTTATAAATAATTAATCACTATATAAGTCTAAAAAATATATATTATAATAAAGTGTTGAAATTTTCTAATATTTTAACTATAGTTATTAGTAAGTATATTTATGCTTATTATAATAAAAAGGGGGAAAAGTTTATGTACAATGTTGCTATAGTTGGGGCGACTGGTAACGTAGGTAGAAAATTTTTAGAAATTCTAGAAGAAAGGAACTTTCCAATAAAAGAATTATATCTTTTTGCATCAAAAAGATCTTCTGGTTCAAAGCTTATCTTCAAAGGCCAGGAATTTATCGTTGAAGAAACATCTGAAGAAAATATTAAGGATAAAAAAATTGATTTTGCTTTATTTTCAGCAGGTGGAGATGTTAGCTTGAAATATTCACCAATCTTTTCTTCATATGGTGCTGTAGTTATTGATAATTCTAGTGCTTTTAGAATGGATGAAAATGTTCCATTAGTTGTTCCTGAAGTAAATCCTGAAGATATTAAATGGCATAATGGTATAATAGCTAATCCAAATTGTTCAACAATTCAAGCTATGCTTCCATTAAAGGTTTTATTAGATAACTATGGAATTAAAAGAATAATCTACTCTACTTATCAAGCTGTCTCAGGTGCAGGTATGCAAGGAATATCAGATTTAGAAAATGGTTTAAAGGGTGAGGAGCCTAAAAAATTCCCTTATCCTATAGCTGGAAATTGCTTACCTCATATAGATGTGTTTTTAGAAAATGGTTATACAAAGGAAGAAATTAAGATGATAGAAGAAACAAAGAAAATTCTTCATAATTCTGAATTAAAAATTACAGCAACAGCTGTTAGGGTTCCTGTTTTAAATAGCCATAGCGAAAGTATTAATGTTGAATTAGAAAAACCTTTTGATTTAAAAGATGTTTTTAATTTATTTAATAATACTAAAGGAATAACTCTTTATGATAATATATCAAATATTAAATATCCTACTCCACTTTTTGTTAGTGGTAAAGATGATGTTTTCCTAGGTCGTATTAGAAGAGACTATAGTTTAGATAACGGGTTAAACTTATGGGTAGTTGCTGATAATATTAGAAAAGGAGCTGCTTTAAATGCAGTTCAAATAGCTGAACTATTAATAGGGAGTGATAATTAATGACAATTTTTAAAGGCTCTGCAGTAGCTATCGTTACACCTTTTACTTCAACTAACAAAGTTAATTATGAAAAATTAAAAGAACTAATCGAGTGGCAAATTGAAGAAAAAACTGATGCTATTGTAATTTGTGGTACTACAGGTGAAGCAAGTACTATGAGTGAAGAAGAAAAAAAACAAGCTATTAAGTTTACTGTTGATATTGTTAACAAAAGAATCCCTGTTATAGCTGGTACTGGAAGTAATAATACTGAAGCTTCTATTGAAATGAGTAAATATGCTGAATCAGTCGGTGTTGACGGATTACTATTAATAACACCCTATTACAACAAAACTAATTCAAAAGGATTAATTAAGCATTACGAAGCTATTAACAATGAAGTTAACACTCCTATAATCCTATATAATGTTCCAAGCAGAACAGGAGTAAATATAACTCCTAATCAATTATATGAATTAAGCAAACTAAAAAATATTGTTGCTATTAAAGAAGCTAGCGGTAATATAAGTCAAATTATAGAAATGAAAGCTTTATGTAAAGATAGTATAGATATTTACTCAGGTAATGATGATCAAATAATACCTATAATGTCCTTAGGAGGTATTGGTGTTATATCTGTACTTGCAAATATATTACCAAAATATGTTCATGATATGACATATCATTATTTAAATGGTGATACAAATAAATCACTAAGCCTACAACTAGAGACAATAGATATAATTAAAAAGTTATTTATAGAAACTAACCCTATTCCAGTAAAAACTGCTTTAAACCTTATGGGTAAAGAAGTTGGGAATTTTAGATTACCTTTATATGAAATGGATAATCACAATCTAAATTTACTAAAGGAAAGTTTAAAAAAATATAATTTGATTTAAGGAGGAAATATGGTAAAAGTATTATTAAATGGTTGTTGTGGAAAAATGGGACAAATAATAGTAGAGTCCTCCAAGAATTTTCCAAATGTAGAAATAGTAGCTGGAATAGATAAATCTCCTATTAATAAATATAATTTCAAAATATTCAATAATGCTAGTGAAGTAGATATAGATTATGATGTCTTAATAGATTTTTCAAGACCTGAAGCACTAGAGGATTTACTTAATTTATCACTAAGAAAAAATAAGCCTATTATTTTATGCTCTACTGGCTACAATGAAAAAGATTTAGATTTAATCACAGAAAAAAGTAATATAATTCCAATATTCAAATCTGCAAATATGTCTTTAGGAGTTAATTTAATAAATTCTTTATTAAAAAAGATAGTTCCAATTTTGTATGGAAACTATGATATTGAAATTATAGAAAAACATCATAACCAAAAAGTAGATTCGCCAAGCGGCACAGCTCTTCTATTAGCTGATACAATAAAAGATTTAATATCAAATGAAATTAAATATGTATATGGTAGAAAAGGGATTGCTAAAAGAGAAAATAATGAGTTAGGAATTCATTCTGTAAGAGGTGGCTCAATAGTAGGTGATCATGATATTATATTTGCTGGTTCTGGTGAAATTATTGAATTAAGTCACAAAGCTTTATCAAGAGAAGTATTTGCGGTAGGTGCTTTAAAGGCTGCAGAATATATGTGTGATACAATATTACCAAGGCTTTATACTATGGAAGATGTAATAGGTATCAGATAATAATATATTTTTTTAAGAAACTCCTAGCGGAGTTTCTTCTTTTATTTTACATTTTTTCATTATTCATTTTACATTGTGCCACAGCACCTCCTAATGTATCTATTTCCAGTTTAAATATTAAATAAAGTGGGAAAATATAATATAAATAAATATAAGGAGGATTAGAAATGCCTAAAGATAGTCAACCTGATAATAAAAAAGCAAGAATGGAAAAATGTAATTATCAAACACCAATAACAGAAGAAGGTCATAATCATAATCCCAATGCAAAACATAAATCCATTAAAAGAGAAGGATTTTCAAGTGAAAACTTTAATAGATTTGGAAATTAAAAAAGAAGAGTCATTTGACTCTTCTTTATAATTTATAACTATTTAGATTCAAAATAAACTCCATCTAAATATACATGTCCTAAGTTTGAAACTCTAATTCCTTTAACATCTGGATTAGCAGCCTTAACTTGAGTGTAATAATAGATTGGTACTATTGGCATATCAGCCATTAATATATCTTCAGCTTGTTTCATTAATTCCCATCTCTTATCTTGATCAGCTTCACTCTTTGCTTGTGCAACTAGCTTATCATATTCAGGATTTGAATATCCAGCATCATTGTTTCCACCACCAGTTACCCATAAATCTAAGAATGTCATTGGATCAACATAGTCACCTATCCAACCATGTCTAGCAATTTCATATTCTCCTTGTTGTCTAGTATTTAAGAATACCTTCCATTCTTGGTTAGCTAATTCAACATTAACACCAATTTTAGCCCAGTCTTGTTGTACTGCTTGAGCAACTAGTTTATGAGCTCCTTCAGTATTATACATAAGTTCTAATGTAGGAAGACCTTCTCCATTTGGATAACCAGCTTCAGCTAATAATTTCTTAGCTTCTTCAACATTAGCTACGTTTGCATCATAGTATTCTCTATCAGCAAAATCTTCGCCTTTTTCATTTTTAATACCTTGTGGTACAAATGAATATGCTGGTATTTGTCCAGATTTAGTAACATTTTCAGTAATAGCTTTTCTATCTATTGATATAGCTAAAGCTTTTCTAACTTTTTCGTTACTTAAAGCTTTTTTAGCATCTGCATCTAATGTATCTTGTTTACCAACATTGTAAACTAACATATAAGTTCCAAGATTTGGATATATAGTAACTAATCCTTCTTTTTGACCATTAGCTATTTCTGCTACAGGAACTGTATGCACCGCATCAAACTCTCCAGATTTTAAAGAAGCATAAGCTGTATTTTCATCAGCAACTAATTTCCAAACTACACCTGGAATCTTAATTTCTTTAGCATTCCAATACTCTTCATTTTTTTCAAATACTAATTGATCTTTCATATCCCATTGAACTAATTTAAATGCTCCATTTGAAACATAAGTTTCTGGTTCTGTAGCCCATCCTTCTGGATCAGCTGAAACTATATCCTCTCTAAGTGGCATATAAGTTGTAAATGCAGTAAGTTCTGGGAAATAAGCTGTTGGAGATTCTAATGTAACTTTAAGCGTATGATCATCAACAACTTCGATACCTAAATCATCTCTAGTTGCTTCTCCATTATAGAATTTTTCACCATTCTTAATATAGAATAATTGATAATTATATTCAGCAGCAGTTTCCTTAGTTAAGGCTCTTACCCATGAATATTCAAAATCTTTTGCAGTAACTGGTTCACCATCTGACCATTTAGCATCTTTTCTTAAAGTAAAAGTATATACTAAATTATCATCTGATACATCCATATCTTCAGCAACTCCAGGAATTGCTTTTTCATTTTCATCAAGTCTCATTAATCCTTCAAAAGCATTGTCAATTATTGAACCAGCTCCTGATGAAGTATTTAATGTAGGATCGATTGTTTCAGGATCTTCTCCTAAATTGTAAATTAATTTTCTTCCACTTTCTCCTGAACTACTATTTCCACATCCTGCAAAAACAGACATTCCAAGAGCAAGTGTTAGTGCTACAGCACAAATTTTTCTAAGCTTATTGCTCTTCATTGTTTTTTCCCCCTTAATATATTTTTTATATAGAAATTGCTTAATGCAATAGCTATCTATTTATTAAAAAGATGACATGCTACAAAGTGTCCTGGTTCCACTTCCTTAAGTACAGGATCAGTTTCCCCACAAATTGGCATAGCATATTTACATCTTGCTTTAAATCTACATCCAGCTGGTGGATCTATAGGTGAAGGAATATCTCCCTCTAAAATAATTCTTTTATTATTTTTAGCTACTTTTGGATCTGCAATTGGAACAGCTGAAAGTAATGCTTGAGTATATGGATGCTTAGGTTTTAAATAAACGTCATCAGCAGGTCCTTTTTCTACCATTTGTCCCAAGTACATAACTCCAATATGAGTAGATATATGCTTAACCATTGATAAGTCATGAGCTATAAATAAATAAGTTAATCCAAACTCTTCTTGAAGTTCTTCTAACATATTTATAACTTGTGCTTGAATAGATACGTCTAAAGCAGATATAGGCTCATCACAAACTATAAAATCTGGTTGTACTGCAAGTGCTCTTGCAATACCAATTCTTTGTCTTTGCCCACCTGAAAATTCATGAGCATATCTATTTATATGACTTCCATTAAGTCCAACTCTATCTAAAAGATATCTTATTCGTTTTGTTCTTTCTTCACCTTTATATAATCCATGAATATCTATAGCTTCACCAATAATATCGCCTACAGTCATTCTAGGATTTAATGATGCATATGGATCTTGGAATATCATTTGCATATTCTTTCTTAAAGAAACCATCTTCTTTTCACTATAATTAGTAATATCTTGGCCATTAAAAATAATTTGTCCTGAAGTTGGTTCGTATAATTTTAATATTGTTCTTCCAGTAGTAGTCTTCCCACAACCTGATTCACCAACTAAGCCTAATGTTTCACCTCTTTTTATTACAAAAGAAACATTATCAACAGCCTTAACAAAGCTTTTTTTAGCAAAAAGACCTTTGTTTGCAGGGAAGTACTTACAAAGATTTTTAACTTCTAAAATAACATCATTATTCTTTTCCATTATTCTTCCCTCCTTATTGGTGATTCAACCTTTGGTGCATTTTCATGACATAACCAACATGCTGCTCTATGTCCATTAGATATTTCAAATAATGGTGGTTGTTTTTGTAAACAAACCTTCATTGCATATTTACATCTGGCAGCAAATGGACATCCAACTGGTGGTTTTAATAAATCTGGTGGTTGTCCTTCTATTGGTGTTAATTTTTCTTTTATTTCACTCTTAGGATTAGGAACACTATTTAATAATCCCCATGTATATGGATGTTTTCCATTATAGAATATATCTTCATCTGAACCCTCTTCTATAATTATGCCACCGTACATAACATTTATTCTAGTACAAAGATCTGCTACTACTCCTAAATCATGTGTGATTAATATTATTGAAGTATTAATCTTTTCTTTTAGATCTTTCATTAAATCTAAAATTTGAGCTTGAATTGTAACATCTAAAGCTGTTGTAGGTTCATCTGCAATTATAAGCTTAGGTTCACAAATAAGGCTCATTGCAATCATAACTCTTTGTCTCATACCACCTGAAAATTCATGTGGATATTGCTTAAGTCTACTTTCAGGACTAGGAATACCTACCATATCCAGCATCTTTATTGCTAATTCATTAGCTTCTTTTTTGCTAATTTTTTTATGTTTAATTAAATGCTCTGTTAATTGATCTCCAACTGTAAATAAAGGATTTAATGATGTCATAGGGTCTTGGAATATCATAGCCATTTCATTTCCCCTAATTTCTTGCATCTGATTTTCAGTTGGGTTTGTAATATCTTCGCCATTAAAAACAATTTTATCTGATTCTATAACTGCATTATCTGCTAATAATCTCATAATTGACATCATTGTAACAGATTTACCACAACCAGATTCTCCAACAATACCTAATGCTTCTCCTTTATCTAAATATAAAGAAACTCCTCTAACTGCTTGTACATCACCAATATGTGTTCTAAAGGAGGTCTTCAAATTTTTAACTTCCAATAACTTACTCATTCGTCATTCCTCCTATTTCTTATTCTTAGGATCTAAAGCTTCTGTTAATCCATCACCAAATAAGTTAAATGCTAATATTATTATACAAATAGCACCTGCTGGGAATAGTAATTGATATGCAGCAGTACTTAGTAATCCACTAGCATCATTAGCTAAAGTACCTAAAGATGCAAGAGGTGCATTTATTCCTAGTCCTATGAAACTTAAAAAAGCTTCAGTAAATATAGCTTGAGGTACGAATAAAGTTAGTGTTACTAATATAGATCCAATACAATTTGGAATTAAATGTCTAAATAATATTCTTGTCTTTGAAGCCCCTAATGCTTTAGCAGCAAGAACAAACTCTTGTTGTTTTAATTGAAGGATATCTCCTCTTACTATTCTAGCCATACCAACCCAATAGGATATTGCCATAGCTAAAATTATTGTACTTAATCCAGTAGAACCTTCTTTTTTAAAAGCAGCCATTAAAATAATTACATATATTTGAGTTGGAATAGAATATAAAACATCTACTATTCTCATCATTATGTTGTCTACTTTTCCACCAAAGAAGCCTGCTACTCCTCCATATAAAACACCAATAACTAAATTTATAGCTGCAGCAGAAATTGCTATAATTAGTGAGTATCTTGTTCCGTACATAACTCTTACAAATAAGTCCCTACCTAGGTTATCTGTTCCAAACCAATGTGCTGCACTTGGTCTTAAATCAGTTGCTTGTAAATTTGTATCATAATATGTGTAACCTAAGATTTTTTCCATTAAAATTGGTCCTAAGAAAGCACAAAGAACAATTACTATAATCATTATTAATGAAATTAATGCCACTTTATTATTTTTTAATCTTCTCCAAGCATCAGCCCAATATCCAATACTAGGTCTAACAATTTCTTCAAACTTTTTTTCCTCTTCACTTAAAGGAGTAAATAATTCTTTATCAATATCTAAGTCAACTTTTAAATTTTCCATTTCTTTACCCCCCATTAACCTTCAAGCTTAATTCTTGGGTCTATTAATACATAAACAATATCAACTAAAAGATTGCATATTACTATTAATGTGCAATAAAAAGCTGTTACTCCTAATAATGAAGTATAATCTCTGTTTGTAATTGATAAAGTAAATTCATTACCTAATCCAGGAATAGCAAATATTTTTTCTACTACAAAGGATCCAGTTAAAACCCCTGCAACTAGTGGTCCTAAATATGTTACTACTGGAATTAATGAATTTCTCAAAGCATGTTTGAAAATCACTGATTTTCCACTTAACCCTTTAGCCTTTGCTGTTCTTATATAATCCGACTTTAAAACATCAATTAATTTACTTCTTGTTAGTCTTGTTATAAATGCCATTGAACTTCCTGAAAGAGCAAGTACTGGCATTATATAATTTTTAGGATTGCTTAAGCCTGTTGCTGGTAATAATCTCAGCTTTACTGTAAATATAAATATCAAGAATGTCCCTAATACAAAACTCGGTATTGTAATTCCTAGTGTAGCCAAGATCATGCATAAATGATCTGGCCATTTTCCTGACTTTAATGCAGCAACTATTCCAAGTGAAACCCCTACTATTACAGAAAATATTATTGATACAGCTCCAACTTTAGCTGAATTAGGAAAACTTTTCTTTATTGTTGTTAAAACATCTCTTCCTTTATATTTCATTGATTTACCAAAATCACCTTTTAAAAGGTTAGTCATATAAATTTTATATTGTTCTCCAACCGGCTTGTCCAAACCATACTTTTCATTCAATAGAGCTTTCATCTCAGGTGTGGTTTTTTCTCCATCAAATGGACCACCCGGCATAATCCTCACTAGAAAGAAAACTATAGTAACTACTGCCCAAATAGTAATTAAACTAGTTATAAGTCTCTTTCCTATATACTTTACCATTTGTTTTCAACCCCCATTCATAATTCTACGCATTTTCCAATTTGTAGATATTAATAATTATATTATATTATAAGAAATTGTCAATTAACATTTTAAAATAGAACAAACTATTTTAATAATATATCAATATTTTTATAGTTTTTTTTTCAATCTCTAAAAGATATACCACCACATCAGAAAACGCTTACATGCCCTATATTTCTGCTTTTATGCAAGTATAATTATTAATCCGTCATTTTTCCTAATTTTTATTAATGTATTAATTTTTTAAATTATTTTATTCTTTTATAATGCACATATACGGACATTCAAACCTATTTTGTACGCTATAAGTGAACATTTTTGTAAGTATTATATGCACATTTAAAATTACTTTTAAGCATATTTATTCATAAAAAGATGCAATTAAACAATAC